>DATFCC010000053.1:0-3486 GCA_035253505.1 Hyphomicrobiaceae bacterium | reverse complement strand
GAGGCGACGCATCTCGTGCTCGCCGCCGGCCCCATGCAGGGAGAGATGGCGCGCATGATCGGCGTGGACCTGCCGGTCGCTGCCGAGCGTCACCTCAAGATCAGCTTCGCCGATACGCGCGGTGCCATTCCGCGCGCGGCGCCGATGCTGATCTGGCTCGACAAGCAGCACCTGCCGTGGAGCGAGGAGGAACGCGCCGCCCTGGCCGAGGACGAGGCGACCCGCTGGCTTCTCGAGGAATTCCCGGCGGGCGTGCACGGCCGCCCTGACGGCAACGGCGACAAGGTGCTCGTGCTCTTCAACTACGACAACAGCCCGGCGGACGTCGTCTTCCCGCTGCCCGAAGAGCCGCACTACGCCGAGATCGCGTTGCGTGGCATGTCCCGGATCGTGCCGGCGCTCGACGCCTACATCGGCCGCAGCGCGCGGCCCTATGTCGACGGCGGCTACTACCTCAAGACCCGCGAGAACCGGCAACTGGTCGGCCCGCTGCCGGTCGAGGGTGCCTACATCTCTGGCGCCTTTTCGGGCTTCGGCGTCATGGCTGCATGCGCCGGCGGGGAGCTGCTGGCGGCTTACGTCTGCGAGCGACCGCTGCCTGACTACGCACCCGCCTTCCTGCTGTCGCGCTATGCGGACCCTGCCTACCGCGCCCTGCTCGACGCCTGGGGCGATGGCGGGCAGCTCTGACGATCGGGCAAGGGCAGGGCAAGGGGTCAGACCCCTCGCCCGGCGCTTGCGGCTTGTCCTCCACGCTGGTGGCGAGGGGTCTGACCCCGCCGCATCAAGCCTGTGCCGCCGCCAAGTTCGTCCTCGATCACGCCTTCCCCGGTGACCAGCGATAGACCTTCTGCAGCGAGCCGCCCATCAGCTTGGCGCGGTCGCCGTCGGACAGGCGGTCGGTGACGCGGAAGGCATCGACGCCCTGCTTGTAGGTAAGCAGCGCCACGGCACGGGTCCAGTCCGTCCCCCACAGGCAGCGGTCCAGGCCATAGGCGTCGAAGATGCGCGCGAGCGGGTCCCAGATGTCCTTGTAGGGATAGGGCTCCCGCGACAGGGTGCAGGCGCCGGAGATCTTGATGT
Organism: Hyphomicrobiaceae bacterium; assembly: GCA_035253505.1. Classification (GTDB taxonomy): domain Bacteria; phylum Pseudomonadota; class Alphaproteobacteria; order Rhizobiales; family Hyphomicrobiaceae; genus AWTP1-13. The sequence goes on along the minus strand of DATFCC010000053.1, from coordinate 2,403 downwards.
TTACGTTCTTGTGCCGTGCCAGGTTCAGCACCTTCGGCAGGTCGGCGAAAGGCTTCTCCAGCGGCGGCGGCTCGAAGGGCTGCTGCAGCCCGACGTGGTCGATGACGATGCGTGTATCGGGATGGTTGGCGGCCAGCGCGTCGACCTGATCGAGGCGGCCCCAGCACAACAGGTTGAGCGGCAGCCCGTTCTTCGCGGCCTCCTTCAGGACGCGATTGACGCCCGGATCGGCGGGGTCGGTCGATACGCCGCGCGTCATCATGATGCGAACGGCGACGGCGCCCGGCTGCTTCTTCCACTCGGCGATCGTCTCTCCCACGGCCGGATCGGTCGGGTCGACCGGCTTGATCAGCGCGAAGCGATCCGGATACTTCGCGCGCACGCCGATCGCATAGCTGGCATCGTAGCGATACATCGTGTAGGGCGAGACCAGCACGGCCGCATCGACGCCGGCCGCATCCATGGCCGCGATCATGTCCTCGCCTGTCACCTCGGGCGGGCCATGCAGCACATCGACCCAGGGCCGGCCCGGATGATCGCGCTCGTAGGCGTGGACTTGCGAGTCGATGATGGGCATGGCAGTTCCCTCCGGCTGGTCGGCTCGTGGCGGACCGACTAGGCGTTGCGTGCGGCATCGTAACAACGCCATCGCACGTGCGACAACACGCGAGGCGCGCTACGGGGTTCACACGGTCGCCGCATTGCGGTGCAGCATCCCGGCGCAGAAACACCAACAATCGGCAGGAGTGGCGCATGGGTGGCGGCGTCCCGGCGTATCGTTCGATGGTGACGCGATCTCTGGACTGGCCGGGCTGCGCTCTCGTCGTCCTGCTGGCCGCCTTACCCCTTCGCGGCGGCCTCGCCTCGGCGGCGGATACCGTCGACTGCGCCAGCATCAACATGGGTCGCCTCGATGTGGCGTTGGCATCGGGCCCAAGCTCGCTCCGCACGGTTGAGATGGACGAGGGCGATACGCTGGCGTTCACCGTTAAGTCGGATGTGGGCGCCGCCGGGAGCATTACGATCCTTCCCGACGGCGGGCGCGAGCAGCGCCTGCTCTATGGACCGCACACGACGCAGGTCTTCTATACGGCAGAGCGGTCCGGCGCGGTCGGCTTTCGTCTCACCGCGAAAGGTGGAAAAGTCGCGACCTTTGTCACCACCTGCACTCCCGCCCGCGGGTTAGGCGCAATCGCGCCGGATGGCTTCGACGTGGACGTGAGCCGATTGACGTCCCACGGCGCGGCTCCATCGAAAGTCAGCGCCACGCCGCCGCCGGTCGCTCCCAACGCGTCGGCCGTGCAGTGGCTCGGCGGCGAGCAACCCGGGAAGGAGGCATCGGGAGGCGCCTACGGCGTCAATCTCAAGCTGCAGCCCGCACTCATGATCGGTGTCCTGGCGCAGTTCGACCAGCCCACTGCGCTCTCCGATCAGCGTTGGCAGGCCGGCCCCGTGACGAGCGTGCAGTTCGGGGGTGGCCTGTCGCTGGATGCGCGCGCAGCTTGGGGTGGCGCCGACCCCGCCACGGAGCGCCAAACCCTCGATGCGCGCCTGACGAGCAAGCAGGAGGCAGGGCCATGGCGTTTCTCGTCGAGCATCGGCTTCGCCCATGTGCAGGAGAGGCTCGGCACACCGGGTGAACATCCCGCCGATGCCCCAGGCCAGCAGAAGGTCGGCTCGGGCCGCGTCGACGTGAAGCCCGAGATGGCCTACCGCATCGACATGGGCCGTTCGCTGTATATCGAGCCGAAAATCATGCTCGGCACGTTCTGGAATCTGAGCGAAGCCGCCACAACCGGTGCGGCCACTGGAGCCCAGCACGAGCCCCGGCACGTGGCCGAGACCGGCATCACCTTCGGGGCCGATGACGGCACGAAACTGCAAGTCGGCGGAGGCGTCCAGGAAGGCGAGACGAAGGCGGATAACGTGTGGAGCGGCAGGATGCAGCTCAACATTCCGCTGAAATGATGCCCTGAAAGTGGGACAGTGCGGGTTTGCCCGGACCAGGCTCGCTTCGCAAGTCCAGGGCGGTATCGCGAACGTCCGGGAAGCAGGTGCGCTGCCGCGCCATGCGGACTCCGGCTACCTGATGGCTCGCAACCCCCCTTCCGGCCAACCGCCCTCAATGCGTAATCTGTGGCGACCTGGAGCAGGAGGAAAGCACATGGGCGAAGTCGACGGCGCTACCTTGATGGCGCGGAGCCTCAAGCAACAAGGCATAGATCATCTGTTTGGTGTCGTCGGCTTCCCGATCGGCCCCATTGCCGCGGCGGCGCAGAAGGAAGGCATCGCCTACATCGGCATGCGCAATGAGCAGGCCGCCTCCTACGCGGCCCGGGCCTACGGCTATCTGACGGGCCGGCCAGGGGCATGCGTCACGGTCACCGGCCCAGGCGTCGTCCA
>DATFCC010000052.1:0-8142 GCA_035253505.1 Hyphomicrobiaceae bacterium | reverse complement strand
CTCGTCCTCGACGCCGACGATTTTCTGCGCCTCGTCAATCGCCTTCCCGATGTCGGCGCCAAGGTGCAGGCGATCGCCAAGGAACGACGTGTCGGCGGGCAGCGGACCGTGTAGGGACGGACCTCGCCGCGCTTGCGAGCTGCCATCACGGGTTCATCCCTGTCCCAGGAAGGCCGCTTACCATTCCGGACGCCGGCAGCGGCCGGATGCCGTGCGCCCTGCACCGCCAGACACTTAGGAAATTCCGCCAAGTGGGCGGATTCAGTCACTTTTTCGCAATCCGGGCGCACGACGCTGGACGCAGGAGGGTGGCGCGTACACTGTGCCGGCTGGAACAGCCTTGCCCCCAAAGTTCGTTTACGACATCGGCAGCGGGGCACTGACGGGGCCCCCGGTCGAGCAAGCAACCCGAGGTATCGCCCATGATCGCCCACATCAAGCGCGCCATCGCACCGCTGGCCATCAGCCTGGCCGCTGCTGCGACGCCCGCCATGGCGGCATCCAGCCCCTACGGGGTCTGGATCGACCACACCGGCCGTGGCGCGGTCGAGATCACCGACTGCGGCGGCAAGCTGTGCGGGCGCCTGGTGTGGTTTCAGGACGCCAAGAACAACGAGGATGGTTGCAACTTCCAGATCATCGGCAACGTCAAGCAGGTCGCCGCCAACAAGTGGGACAACGGCTGGATCGTCGATCCCGACAAGGACCCCAACAAGAAGTACGACGTGGAGATCACCGCCGTCAGCGACCAGAAGCTCAAGGTCATGGGCTACGCCGGCATGAAGTTCCTGAGCGAGACCATGATGTGGACCCGCGCTCCGGCCGACCTCAAGAAGTGCGGCGATGACGTGGCCCGCGCGCCCGACGCAGCCGCGCCGACACCGGGGCCGGCACCGGAAACGGGCAAGGACGCCCCGGCCGCCACAACGCCGGAAGCGACGCCGCCTGCGGCCGCCGAGGAGGCAAAGCCCGCGCCGGCGAAGACCGCCGGCAAGGGCAAGAAGAAGGACTGCAAGATGGATGTCGGCTTTGCCGTCATCACCTTCCCCTGCCCGGATTGATGAGACGAGCACCCGCTTAGGGCCGTTCCTGAACAGAGGCTGCCTCGATCTCGGTCCCGCTCACGTACTCATCATTGTCATCCCGGTGCTTGCCTGCACTTGGACTTCTCCCGAGCGTCGCCGGGATCCAATGAACCACAAGCGCCGGAGCAAGCCGCGAGATGGATCCCGGGCGTGAAGCCCCGGATGACACGCTGAGGTTGCCGAGCGCTTCCGCCTGGAGCGGAAAACTGGGCAACGAAGGCGGCGTCTACCGCATCAGCTCCTTCATGGCCTGGTCCAGGCCGCCCAGCGTCAGCGGGTACATGCGCTGGGAGAGCGCGTCCTTCATGATCTTGATCGAGGGTGTCCAGCCCCAGTGCGATTCAGGCACCGGGTTCAGCCACACGCAGTGCTCGTAGATGTCGGTGACGCGCTTCATCCAGACCGCGCCCGCTTCCTCGTTCATATGCTCGACCGATCCGCCGGGGACGGAAATCTCGTAGGGGCTCATGGACGCATCGCCGACGAACACCACCTTGTAGTCCGCCGGATACTTGTGCAGCACCTGCCAGGTGGGCGTGCGCTCGGTCCAGCGGCGCGAGTTGTCCTTCCACACGAACTCATAGAGACAGTTGTGGAAGTAGAAGTACTCGAGGTGCTTGAATTCCGTGCGCGCGGCCGAGAACAACTCCTCCGCCGTCTTGATGTGCCAGTCCATCGAGCCGCCGATGTCGAAGAACATCAGCACCTTCACGGTATTGCGACGCTCGGGCCGCATATGGATGTCGAGGTAGCCCTTGTGGGCCGTGCCCTTGATGGTGTTGTCGAGATCGAGCTCGTCGGGCGCGCCCTCGCGCGCGAACTTGCGCAACCGCCGTAGCGCGATCTTTATGTTGCGGGTGCCGAGCTCGATCTTGTCGTCGAGGTCCTTGTACTCGCGCTTGTCCCAGACCTTGATGGCGCGGCCCTGCCGGTTCTTCTTCTGGCCGATGCGCACGCCTGCCGGATTGTAGCCATCGGCGCCGTAGGGCGAGGTGCCGCCGGTGCCGATCCATTTCTTGCCGCCCTGGTGACGGCCCTTCTGCTCCTCGAGGCGCTTCTTGAGCTCCTCCATGATCTTTTCCCAGCCGCCCAACGCCTCGATCTTGGCCTTCTCCTCCTCGGTCAGATAGAGCTCGGCCAGCGAGCGCAGCCACTCCTCGGGGATTTCGGCTTCGGCCACCTCGCTCATCAGCTCGAGGCCCTTGAAGACGTGGCCGAACACCTGGTCGAACTTGTCGAGATGGCGCTCGTCCTTCACCAGCGCCGCGCGCGAGAGATAGTAGAAGTGCTCGACGTTGCGGTCGGCGAGGTCGGCCTCGAGCGCCTCCATGAGGGTCAGGTATTCCTTCAAGGTGACCGGGACCTTGGCGGCTTTCAGCTCATGGAAGAACGTGGCGAACATGGGAGGCCTTGCGAAGACGGGGTCAGACCCCTTGGCGCGACATTGGTGGAATGATTGCAACGTCCTGGCAAGGGGTCTGACCCCTCACGCCTGGCCTCTCGCCTTCCGCCGTGCGCCGTGCGCCGCTCGCGATGATGGCCTGTGGCGGCAAGTGGAAAAGAGACTGCGTATTTTCAAGCCTTACCCGCCCCGAACATCGGCCTGAGCGCTTCGCCCAGCACGTCGCGGACACGGGGTGGCTTGATGACCAGGAAGGGCAGGGGGCGGATCACGTCGATGGCGGCAATGCCCACGCGGGCCGTCAACGCACCGTTGAAGGCGCCCTCGCCCAGGCGGCGGGAGAGGCGGCGCAGGAGGTCCTGCCCCAGGAACTGGCCCAGCAGGTCGTCGGTGAGGGCGATGCCGCCGGTGGCGATCAGATGGGTCACCACGAGATGCGCCAGCCGCATCAGGCCGAAGAAGCCCGGCCGCCCGCCGTAGAGGGTGGCAAGCCCACGCAGCAGGCGCAGGTTCTCGATGAGCACGAACGTCACCGCGATCAGCACCATGGGGCTCATGGCGGTGACGGTGGCGACACGCTTGGCCGAGCGCGTGATGAGCCGGCGCGCCTGACGATCGAGGGGGCCAACCATCTCGCGGTCGGCCAGCGCCAGCAGCTCCCCGGCATCGTGCACGTCGCGGGCGTGGTCGCGGAAGCGGCGTACGCTCCACGCCTGCTCTGGACGGCGGGCGTAGAGGCCGGCGAGCCGCAGCGCCGCCTTGCGCTCGCGCCCCGCATCGCGCTCGGCGACCGACCTTGCCACCTCCGCCTTGATGCGGCTCAGGCGGTTGAGGCGGAAGATGCCGATGACCTCGCGCAGCGCCAGCATAAGGGCTGCAAACGCAGCCACCATCAGGAGGACAAGCGCCGTCCAGCCGATCCAGTCCTCACGCACCAGCGCGGCAGAGACCAGTCGCGCGAACCAGGCGGCTGCGCCGAGCAGAGCCGCACCCGCCAGCGCCGAAACGAGGATCGTCCCCCACCGCAGGCCCTTCTGCCCGAGATCGGAGAGCGTGGGCCGCGCAACCCCACTCTCCCCGGTGGCGGGCGCGGCCACCTCTTCCGCTGCCGGTTCCGGTTTAACATCTGGCAGCGGCTCCTCGACGAGGCTGGCATCGCCGGGATCGAAGGCGCGCGGCTCGCGTCTGTCAGCGCTCATGCGAGACGATCCCCGATCAGGAACTCGATGGCGCGGTCGAGCCGGATGTGGGGCAGCGCGGGCTCCTCCCCGGTCGGCGTCTCCAGCACGAGGCGCGGCGGGCGGAAGCGGACGAAATGAATGCTCGGATGGAGCCCGGCAGCAACGCCGGACGCCTGCCCGGCGGCGAGGGTGGCCGGGTCCGCAGGCAGATCGCCCGGAAAGATCGCCGCTTCCGTGCGGCCGTCGTACTGCTTTCCGGCCAGCCGCTCGCCGGGCATGGGAACGCCGACGATGCAGGGCAGGCGCTGGCGCCCCTGGCGCGCTTCCGCCTCACGGGTGGAGCGCAGCGCCGACAGCGCCATCACCTTGACCTCGGCTCCGGCGAATGCCGCACGCGCCATCGCCTTGTCGACGAGGAGACGCAGGATGGCCTCGAGCCGGTCGTGACTCGTGTGATGCAGGTGATCGGCCTTGGTAGCCGCAAACACCAGGCGGTCGATCCGGCGCGGCAGGACGGCCGACAACCACGTGTGGGCACCGGGCCGGAAGCATTTCAGGATCGCCTCCATGCTGGCCTGCAGGTCGGCGAGCGCGGCCGAACCGGCGTTCACCGCGGACAGCGCGTCGATAAGCACGATCTGCCGGTCGAGCCTGGCGAAGTGGTCACGGAAGAACGGCTCGACGACATGCGTCTTGTAGCTGTCGAAGCGGCGAGCCAGCATGGCGCCCAGGCTGCCACGCCTATACTGATCGCCGTGCGCGGGCGGCAGCGGAAAGAAGGTGAGCAGCGGGGAGCCGGCGAGCTCGCCCGGCAGCAGGAAGCGCCCGGGCCCCGGGGGCACGAGTTCTGGGTCGGGGCTGCGCGCGGCCTGCAGATAGGCGGTGAAGAGCGCAGCGCCAGCAAGCGCGACCTGCTCGTTGGCCGGAGCGTCGGCATCGAGACCGGCGAGATGTGAAAGCCAGGCGTCGGCCGCGCGCACGCGCCGCGGATTGCGCGCATCCGCGACCGCCAGGCGCGACCAGTCGGCGAACGACAGCTCCATCAGCGGCAGGTCGATCAGCCATTCGCCGGGGTAGTCTACGATATCGACGTGAAGCCGGCCCGGCCCCAGCGCGCGGCGCAGTGCCGAAGCCGGCACGTACTCGATGGTGATGCGCAACTGGCTGATGCGTCGCGTGCTCTGCGGCCATTGCGGCGGATCCCGGGCAAGGTCCGCCAGATGCTCCTCGTAAGCGAAACGGGGCACGCGGTCGTCGGGCTGGGGCTCGAGATAAGCGCGCACGATGCGCCCCTCGGACATGGCGGCGAAGAATGGCAGGCGACCGCCCGCGATCAGGTTGCGCACCAGCGCCGTGATGAAAACGGTCTTGCCCGACCGCGCCAGGCCGGTGACACCCAGGCGCACCGTGGGCGTCATCAGGTCCACGAGCGCAGCACCCGCGCCTCTCAGCGCGCCCGCAGTTGCTTCGGAGAGTTCCGAGAGCCGCACCGGATCTGCCTTTCTGCGCCTTAACTAGGGCGAAGAGAGGGGCTGCGGCAAGGCTGGCCAGACCGAGGTCGAGGCACCTACAGCGGATGGCCCATCGCGGTCGTGGCGAAGCAGGCATCGCGGCCGACGCCCATGGCGGCGCAGACCTTGTCGGCGTCGGCCTTGCTCGGCAGCGGTCCGGCGACGAGCCGGTAGGTGCCGGTGCTACCCTTTGGCGCCACGAAACGCGGCTGCAGGCTGCCGAGCGCAGCCCCGTGCTGATCGCGCAGCACGAGCCACGTCATGCGCAGGGCGTCGAGGGAGGGCCCCGCGCCGAGCTGCACCGTGTAGTTCTGCCGTGCAGGCGTCACCTCTGCCGCGCCGAAGGTGATTGCAGGTGCTGTCGCCGGGATGCTGCCGGTCTCAACCGCGTTGCCTGCCTGGGCAGGTGCCGTCTTCGGTTCCCCCTCGACGCTGACGATGTGTGGATTGGCGCGCTTTGCAGCCGCCTGCGCACCTTTCTCCGCTGTCTTCTGCTTGGGCGACGTGGCGGCCGCCACGGCGGGAGGTGGCGTCTGCAGGGACGTGACGCGCTCCTCGAGAGAGGCGATGCGCGCCTGCGCGTCCCGGTCCTGGGCCTCGTGCTGATCGAAGGCGGCCCGGAGGGAGCTTAGGTCCTTCTGCATCTCGCCCACCGTCTGCTGCACGCTGTCGATCCTGAGCATGGCCCTGTTGGCGAGACGCAGCCCCTGCTCCGGGTCGACGGCCGGCTTGGCGGCTTCCTGCGGGGCGGCTGCGCGAAACTCGAAGCGCATCGCAACCGACGCCAGATACGTGAGGCCGATGGCTGCCGCCAGCCCCCACATCATCAGGTAGGCGCGCATGAAGCGTCCCGATCGCGGTTGCTTAGCTTCCTGAGCCGACATGACCAGGGCCATCCTCGCTTCCTGACTACGGCCGGCCCCCTAGCAGCCGGCTCGTTTCCGCGGACGCTGGACAAGGCGGGATTCGAATCGTGACTTACGGTGTCAAAGTGTTCGGGGGCCGGTCAACGCCGCGCGCCTGCGCCCCCGGGCCGGGTTGTGGACATGTGGTTGAAGTGCCATAGGACGTTGCGTTGCTGCCGCAATACGGTGCTGCATGCAGTCCGGTGCTTCATGGCCTTCCTTTCGGAGCGATTGGCATGGCGTTGCCCAGAGTGTTGCTGTTCGATCTCGGTGGCGTCCTCGTCGACTCGGCGGGCTTGCAGCGATTGCACACCCTGATCCCTGCGCCGCTGGAGGCCGAAGCCCTGCGGCGGAAATGGGTAACCTGTCCCGTGGTCGGTCTATATGAGTCGGGCCGCTGCTCCGAGACAGAATTCGCCGCCGCCTTCATCGCCGAATGGGGATTGCGGCTGACGCCGGCTGCCTTCGTGGAGGAATTCGCGTCCTGGGTCCTCGATCCTTATCCGGGCACGGCAAAGCTTCTGGCCGATCTCGCCGGCCGCAGCACGCTCGCCTGCCTCAGCAACACGAATGCCACGCATTGGAGGAAAGTGAAGGCCATGCCCGACCTCTCTCCCGTGCTCGGGCGCACCTTCCTGTCGTTCCAGCTCGGCCTGATGAAGCCATCTCCGGAAATTTTCACCCGCGTGGCACGCGAGATCGGGTGCGCGCCGGCCGAGATCGCCTTCTTCGACGACGGCCCGGAGAACATCGCCGGAGCCGCAAGCGCCGGCCTCTCCGCGCATCACACGGTCGGGCCTGCAGCCTTGCGCGGCAAGCTGCGGGACCTGGGCGTGCTGTAGCGGCGAGCAGGCGGGTTGCGGGATAAGCTGCGATACGCGAGCATCCGCCGCACGAATCGTCGACCGGACGAGCGCCATGGCCACCCACCCGCTGCTGACCGTCATTCTCGCCGCCGGCAAGGGCGTCCGCATGCGCTCGAGCCTGCCCAAGGTGCTGCACGCCATCGCCGGCCGATCGATGCTGGGCCACGCGCTGGCGACGGCCCGCTCGGCCGGCGCGGCCCGAATCGCGCTCGTCGTGGCGCCCGGCATGGACCTCGTGCGCGACGAAGCCCTGCGCCTGGCCGCCGGCGTCGAGATCTTCGAGCAGCCGACGCAGGCGGGGACGGCGCACGCCGTGCTGGCGGCACGCCCGGCGCTCGAGCAGCACCGCGGCGATGTCATCGTGCTGTTCGCCGACACGCCGCTCGTGGAAGCGGCCACGCTCGGGCGGCTCGTCGGCGCCCTGGACAAGGGGGCGGCCATCGCAGCGTTAGGCTTCGAGGCGCCGGATGCAGCGGGCTACGGCCGATTGCTGCTCGACGCCAAGGGGCATGTGCGCGCCATTGTCGAGCACAACGATGCCAGCGAGGAGGAACGGCGGATCGGGTTGTGCAACGCCGGTGTCATGGCCTTCAGGATCGCCGATCTCGCCGGGCTCCTGTCGCGAATCGGCAATCGCAACGCCAAGGGCGAGCACTACCTCACTGACGCCATCGCCATCGCTGCCGGCGACGGGCTCGTCACCATGCCGGTCGCATGTGCGGCCGGGGAGGCGCTGGGCATCAATTCGCGTGAGCAGCTCGCGGCCGCCGAAGCCGCGTTCCAGCGCCGGGCGCGGGCCAAAGCGATGGACGCCGGCGCCACCCTGGTGGCACCGGAGACGGTATGGCTGAGCTTCGACACGGTGATCGGCCGTGACGTCACGATCGAGCCCAACGTGTACTTCGGCCCGGGTGTCAGCGTCGCGGACGGCGCCCACATCCTCGCCAACTGCCACATCGTCGGCACACGGATCGGCAGCGGCGCCCGCATCGGGCCCTTCGCGCGCCTGCGGCCGGGTACGGACGTCGCGGAGAACGTCCACGTTGGCAACTTCGTCGAGGTGAAGAACGCCAGGCTCGAGGCGGGCGCCAAGGCGAACCATCTGGCCTACATCGGCGATGGCCGCGTGGGAGAGGATGCCAACATCGGGGCGGGAACCATCTTCTGCAACTACGATGGCTTCAACAAGCAC
>DATFCC010000051.1:0-15592 GCA_035253505.1 Hyphomicrobiaceae bacterium | reverse complement strand
TGTGCTCTAAGCTGACGCCGCTCGGCCAATCATTTCAGAATTCGGACGGCCTACCCGCCACATGCGCCCCCCCGTTGCCTCCGCCTTCGGCCGCATCAAAGCTCATCCTCCGCCGGCCTCGCCCGGACAGGCGATTGGCCTGCTGGGCGGCTCGTTCAATCCGCCGCACGCCGCGCACCGGATGATCAGCGAGACGGCCCTCAAGCGGCTCGGTCTCGACAAGGTGTGGTGGATCGTCTCCCCGGGCAATCCGCTCAAGCGGGGCACCGACGCGGCCCCATTTGCGGAGCGGCTGGTGCAGTGCCGGGCCATGGCCAAGAACCCTCACATCGTGGTCACCGACTTCGAGGCCGATCTCGACAGCCCCTTTACGGCTTCCACCCTTGCATTCCTGAAGACCCGCAATCCGCTCGTGCGCTTCGTCTGGATCATGGGCGCCGACAACCTCGCCGGCTTCCACCGCTGGCTGCGCTGGCGCGAGATTTTCACCATGGCGCCGATCGCCGTGGTCGACCGCCCGGGCTGGCGAATGAAGGCCTTGGCCTCGAAGGCCGCGCGGGCCTATGCCGACGCCAGAGTGCCGGAGACAGAAGCCAGGGGCCTGGTGCTGCGGCCGCCGCCAGCCTGGACCTTCCTTACCGGGCCGCTGTCGCAACTTTCCTCCACGTCTCTGCGCAACAAAGGGCTGCGCCGGGGCGCGCAAGTGGCCAGAAAAACACACCGACGCGGCAGGAATGGCGCGAATGCTCATGGCGGGGCGCCGGCGATGCCCATCACGTGTGGCCGCCGATCCGGGCGGGAGACTTGAAAGCGCCCTGGGCAAGCGCTTATCTTGCCTTCGCGAATCTTCGCGTATGGGATCTGCAACCCGACGCAGGATCAGCGACCACACTTCGGGACCCTGGCGCACGGCGCCCCCGCGGGTTTGATGACGAAAGGACGCTCAACACAATATGCCAACCGCACTTGAGGGTGCCCGCAAGAGCACGCCTCCGGCCGAACTCGTGTCCACGCACGACTCGGAAGCTCTCCTCGGACACATCACCTTCTGGCTCGACGACGCCAAAGCCGAGAACGTGGTGACGCTCGACATTCGGGGAAAATCTTCCATCGGCGACTACATGGTGATCGCCTCCGGCCGCTCGGACCGGCACGTCGGAGCCATCGCCGAGCAAGTGCAGCGCAAGCTCAAGGACGCCGGCTATGGCCGGGTGCGCATCGAGGGCAAGCCCCAGTGCGACTGGGTGCTGATCGACGCGGGCGACATCATTGTCCACGTCTTCCGTCCCGAGGTGCGCGAGTTCTACAACCTCGAGAAGATGTGGTCGGCTGAGCGCCCGGCTGAACCTGTCACGCATTGATGCCGCGCTGCGGCCTGCCGCCTTCTGCGCCCGCAGCCTGCGGCGGCCGGAGGACGACCGATGCGCCTGCTCATCGCCGCCGTGGGCCGCCTCAAGGCCGGCCCCGAGCGTGAGCTTCTGGAGCGTTACCGCACGCGCTTCGGCGACCTTGGCAAGCGGCTGGGCTTGCATCCCGTCGTCTGGCATGAACTGAACGAAAGCCGGGCAGCGACGGCAGCCAGGCGCTGCGCGGAGGAAGGCAGTGCCCTGCTCGAGCGGGCCGCCGGCGCCGACGCCATCTTCGTTCTCGACGAGCGCGGCAAGGTCCTCTCAAGCCCCGCCGTTGCCCGGTTGCTGGCACAGACGCGCGATGAGGGTGCCGGACTGCTGGCGATCCTGATCGGCGGGCCCGACGGTTTGTCGCCCGCAGTACGGGAAGCGGCGCGAGTCAGGATCGCTTTCGGCGCGATCACGCTGCCGCACGGGCTTGCGCGCATCGTCCTGGCCGAGCAACTCTACCGCGCGGCGACCATCCTCGCCCGCCATCCCTATCACCGCCCCTGAAGGACGGAAGCCGGCCTGGAGCCGGACGCGGGGACAACGCAAGGGGCTGATCAGCCCTTGCGTTGCCGCAGCTTGCCGACGATGCCGGCGGGAAAGAAGTAGACGCTCAACACGAACAGCACGCCGAGCCATAGCAACCAGCGGTCGGGATGCAGCAGGTTCGGCAGGAGAGGCAGCCCCTCCGTGGCCTTGGCGGCGGTGCCCATCAGCTTCTGCAGGTAGTTTTGGGCGACGATGAACAAGGTGGCGCCGATCACCGCGCCGTACATCGTTCCCATGCCGCCGATCACCACCATCAGCAGGATGTCGAGCATGATGGCGAACGACAGCGTCGTATCGGGTCCGGTGTAGCGCAGCCACAGCGCGTAGAGCGCGCCCGCGAGTACGGCCATGCTGGCGGCCAGGCAGTTGGCGGCGGTGCGGTAGTAGACCGTGCGGTAGCCCAGCGACTCGGCACGGAAGTCGTTCTCGCGGATGGCCTGCAGCACACGCCCGAAAGGTGAGTTGACGACGCGCAGCCCTGCCAGAAACAGCAGCAGCGCCGACAGGAACACGATGTAGTAGGCCACGGTGCGGCCGGTGATGGTACCGAGCACCGGCAGATCGAACAGCGTGGTGCCGGGCCGCAACAGCTCGGGCACGCGGAACGGGCGGCCATCCTCGCCGCCGGTGAAGTCCGAGAGCTGCGCGGCAAGAATGGCGAAGGCGGACGCCACGGCCAAGGTGATCATGGCGAAGAAGATCGCGCGCACCCTCAGCGAGAATAGGCCGATGAGGAGAGCCAGCGCGACGCCCGCCGCGAGGGCGATGGCAAGCCCGAGCAGCACCGAGAGCCAAGTCGTCCCCCAACTGTAGAGCGCCAGCCCCACGCCGTAGCCGCCGAGCCCGAAGAACATCGTATGGGCGAAGGAGACGATGCCGGTGTAGCCCAGCAGCAGGTCGTAGCTCGCCACCAGGACGATGAAGACGCAGATCTTGGCCGCTGTGTTGATCGCCTGGGCGCCCGAGAACAGGAACGGCACCAGCGCCAGCGTCACCGCGATCACGGCCAACACCACACTCAGCACCGGGCTGCGCGGCAGATCCCCTGACAATATCGCGTTGATCATCTCTCACTCCCCGCTCGTGGAATGAAGGAACGCGAGGTCACCTCTCCCCTCGGGGTGAGGACGCGAGGCCATGACTTGCGACCGCGTCCATTCGTTGAGCGCATACGCTTTGCAAAGCGGCTCCTGTTGGCATTTCGATCTCACCGCTTCGCCACGGGATAGAGGCCCTGTGGCCGCCACATCAGGATCAGGACCATGAGCAGGATATTGGAGGCCAGCGCCACCTTGGGTGCCAGGTAGCCGGTGTAGTTGGCCATCTGCGCCACCAGGATCGAGCCCACGAAGCAGCCGCCCACCGAGCCCAGCCCGCCGATGATGATGACGATGAACACGAGCACGATGACCTCGCCGCCGATACCGGCTGTCAGCGTCTCGCGATAGAGCGCCCACAGCGTGCCGCCGAGCCCGGCCAGCGCCGAGCCCGCCACGAACACGGCAACGAACAGGCGGCGGATGCGATAGCCGAGCGCCTCCACCATCTCGCCGTTCTCGACCCCGGCCCGGATCAGCAGCCCGAGCTTGGTGCGGTTCAGCACGAGCAGCATGGCGACAAACACGACGAGGCCCACCGCCAGGGCCAGCAGCCGGAATTTCTCGATCGCCACATTGCCGACGGTGACGGCGCCGCGCAGCGCGGTGGGCAGCGGCATGGCCTTCTGATCGCCGCCCCACAGCGCGTGGATGAGCTGCTCGGCGACGATCAGCCCGCCGGTGGTAATGAGGATCTGCTTCAGGTGCTGGCCGTAGACCGGCATGATGATGACGCGCTCGAACACCCAGCCGAGCAGGCCCGTGCCGATCATCGCCACCAGGATCGCAAGGCCCAGTGCGGCGAGGTTGAGGGGCAGGGCGTCGGCCTGCATCCAGCCGGCGAGCGGGATGAGGGTGGTCATGGCGAGGTAAGCGCCCACGGCAATGAAGGCGCCATGACCGAAGTTGATCACATCCATCAACCCGAACACGAGGGTCAGTCCGCTGGCAACGAGGAAGATCATCATGCCCATGGCCAGGGCCGCGATGGTGAGCGTGATCCAGGTGTCGGCTTTGCCGATCAGCAGCAACGCGCCTGCCGCCAGCACGGGCACCAGCAGGACGGGAAGGAAGTCGATGGCAACCGACGGGATCGGCTCCGGCGCTGCGCCGGTGCCTGCGGTGGTATCGGTCATATGGCAAGCACCCCCTGGCCGTCCTCGTATCCGGACTTTGCGGCATTGATACTGCGCCCCAGCTCGGAATGTCATCCGGATGGGCCGGCAAGGATGCCCTCTGGCGCACTGCGGGGCTGGTCGCAAGGCCAGCATTCCACCACTCTCTCCTGAGTCGAAGGACGGGCCTCGGCCGCCAGCCCCGGCGTCGTCCGAGCTTGGTTGCAAGGGGCGATTGGTCTAGACAACGTCGGCTGAGGCGCGAGCGGGGCGGGGACCCACAGGAAGGCTGCAGATGCCGGAATTGCTGCTCGAGCTGTTCTCGGAGGAGATCCCCGCGCGCATGCAGGCGCGGGCGGCCGACGACCTGCGCCGGCTCGTGCTGGACGGCCTCAAGGGGCACGGCCTCGTCGCCGGCGAGGCCAAGGCGTACGCCACGCCGCGGCGGCTGACGCTGGTCGTTGAAGGTGTGCCGGGGAAGTCGCCGGACATCAGCGAGGAGCGCAAGGGCCCGCGCGTGAACGCGCCGGAGCAAGCCATCGCCGGCTTCGTGAAGTCCGCTGGTCTCAAGTCGATCAAGGAGGCACAGGTCGTCACGGACGACAAGAAGGGCGACTTCTACGTCGACCGCATCGACAAGCCCGGACGGCCGGCGAAGGCGATCATCGGCGAGGTGGTGCCGGCAGTGGCAGCAAAGTTTCCCTGGCCCAAGTCGATGCGCTGGGGGGCCGGGCGGACCACCTGGGTGCGGCCGCTGCATTCCATCGTCTGCCTGCTCGACGGCAAAGTGGTGCCGTTCGCGATCGAAGACGTGGAAGCCGGCAAGGAGACGCGCGGGCACCGCTTCCATGGCGACGAGCCGTTCGCCGTGGAAGGCGCCGCCGACTACGTGAGGCGGCTCAAGGCGCACAAAGTGATCCTCGATGCGAGCGAGCGTGCCGCGCTCATCGCCGAGCAGGCGCGCGCGCTGGCCAAGGAGCACAAGCTGGCGCTGGTCGAGGACGAGGCGCTGCTCAACGAGAATGCCGGCCTCACGGAGTGGCCACGGGTGCTGATGGGCACGTTCGACGAAGCCTTCCTGTCGGTGCCGGCGGAGTGCCTGATGCTCTCCATGAAGCAGCACCAGAAGTGCTTTTCATTGAAGCATCCGCGCTCGGGCAGGCTCGCCAACCGCTTCCTGCTGGTGTCGAACCTCAATCCCAGGGACGGCGGCAAGGCGATCATCGCCGGCAACGAGAAGGTGATCCGCGCAAGGCTGTCGGACGCCAAGTTCTTCTGGGAGCAGGACAAGAGGAAGCCGCTCGACGAGATGGCCTCGGCGCTGGCCGGCATCACCTTCCACGAGAAGCTGGGCAGCCAGAAGGATCGGGTGGAGCGCATCGCCGAGCTGGCGTTCCAGATCGCGGGCTCGGTCGATGCCGTGCCCGAGGACGCGCGGCGCGCGGCGCAGCTTGCCAAGGCCGACCTCGTGTCCGGCATGGTGGGCGAGTTCCCCGAGCTGCAGGGCCTGATGGGGCGCTACTACGCGCAAGCCGGCGGCATCAAGCCGGAGATCGCGCGCGCCATCGAGCTGCACTACCGGCCCAAGGGGCCGTCCGACACGGTGCCGAAGGTGGAGGACGGTGACGCGGTGGCCGTGGCCGTGGCGCTGGCCGACAAGCTCGACACGCTGGTCGGCTTCTGGGCCATCGGCGAGAAGCCGACGGGATCGGGCGATCCCTACCAGCTCCGCCGCGCCGCGCTGGGTGCCATAAGGATTATGATCGACAACGACTTGCGCGTGCCACTTGGACAGGCGCTCGGCGTCGCGATGTTCGGCTACTTGAACCAAAAGAATGCTCATGTCCGTGCGGGTTACGAGAATTGGACTAAGGGTGGCGCGTCGATTCGCGAGACCCTAGAGCTCGCATGGGATGCATTGCATGTTTCAGGTTTGGCCGATTTCTTCGCGGACAGACTCAAAGTTCAACTGCGCGAGAAGGGCGCGCGACATGACCTGATCGATGCGGTGTTCTCGCTGGGTGGGCAGGACGACCTGGCGCTGATCGTCAAGCGCGTGGAGGCGCTGGGTGAATTCCTGAGGACGGACGACGGCGCCAACCTGCTCACGGGCGTCCGGCGCGCGACGAACATCATCCGCGACGAGGAGAGAAAGGACAAGCGCAGCTACACCGGCGCCGCGGATGCTTCGCTCCTGCGCGAGCCGCAGGAGCGCGCGCTATATGACGCCATCCAGAAAGTGAAGAAGGACACGGTGGCGGCCATCAACGTGGAGAACTTTGCTGGCGCCATGCGCGCGCTGGCCGAGCTGCGCCCGCCGGTCGATGCCTTCTTCGACAAGGTGACCGTCAACGCCAACGACCCCGCGCTGCGCGCCAACCGTCTGGCGCTGCTTTCCGAGATCCGCGCCGCTACCCTCAACGTCGCCGACTTCTCCAAGATCGCAGGCTGATTAGAATCCCGACGACCTCGCTCGAGAGCAACGATTGCTCGCGCTCGCGTCTCACTTTCGTCATCCCCGCGCAGGCGTGGATCTACGCAAGCCTCGATTTCGCGCGTGCATTTCCTCAATCCCTGGCGTGGATGCCCGCCTCCGCGGGCATGACGTTTATGGGTGCGGTAGCGGGCCCCAGTGCCGTCCTCTGCAACTGGCTGGCTGCATTGCTGGCAGTTCGCCCTCGCGGGGAACCTCCCCTTGGGGATCGGGGCTTGTCATCCCGGAATTTGGCGTCAACGAAATATCCGGAACCCAGATCACCGCGAGCGCCGGAGCAAGCCGCTCCTGGGTCCCGGGTCTTCCGCTTCGCGCTCGGCCGGAATGACAGTCATGTAGCGATGCCGGGATACGGACGAGCGGGAATCCCGCTTAAGAAAAGCGGTAGAATCCCGCTGCCGGCTGGAAATTCCGACGAGCGAGGGGAAGCGGCGGCGGTCGATTCGAGAGCGCTCAACGCAAATGGCAGGCGACGTGGTGGCCGGCTTCGACCTCGCGCAGGGCCGGCACTTCCTCCCTGCAGCGTGCCACCGCGTACGGGCAGCGGGTGTGGAAGCGGCACCCGGGCGGCGGCTTGAGCGGGCTCGGCACGTCGCCCTGCACTACGCGCTTCACGCGCTTGATCTTTGGGTCGGGCACGGGGACGGCGGCGAGCAGCGCCTCGGTGTAGGGGTGCAGCGGACGCGTGAACAGCGTGACCTTGTCGGTGTACTCGACGATGCGCCCCAGATACATCACCGCGATGCGGTGGGAGATGTGCTCCACCACGGCCAGGTTGTGCGAGATGAAGAGATAGGAGAGTTTCAGCTCGCGCTGCAGGTCCATCAGCAGGTTGATGACCTGGGCCTGGATCGACACGTCGAGCGCCGACACCGGCTCATCGCCGATGATGAGCTTGGGGTTGAGTGCCAGGGCGCGCGCCACGCCGATGCGCTGGCGCTGGCCGCCCGAGAACTGGTGCGGGAAGTTGTCCATCTGCGCGCGGCGCAGGCCCACCCGCTCGAACAGGGCCGCCACCTTCTCGCGCCGCTCGCCCCGCGAGGAGATGCCGTGCACCTTCAACGGCTCGCCGACGATATCGCCGGCGCGCTTCCTCGGATTGAGCGAGGAGAAAGGATCCTGGAAAATGATCTGAAGCTGACGGCGGTAGGGCCGGAAATCGGTCTTGCCGAGCTTGGTCACGTCGCGGCCGTCGAGGCGGATGGTGCCGGCGGTCGGCTCGATCAACCGCATTACGGTGCGGCCGACCGTAGTCTTGCCGCAGCCGGACTCGCCGACGAGGCCCAGCGTCTCGCCGGCGCCGATGGTGAAGCTGACGCCGTCGACGGCGTAGACGTGGCCCACCGTGCGGCGCAGCAGGCCCTTGCGCACCGGAAAATGCTTGCAGAGGTCCTCAACCTCCAGCACCGGGCCGGCAGGATCAGCCATCGGCCTTCTCCGCGATCCGGTCGGAGTGCCAGCAGGCGGCCCAGTGGCCGGGACTCTTCTGCTCGTAGGGCGGATACTGGCCGCGGCACTTGTCGTCGGCAAAGGCGCAGCGGGGGGCGAAGATGCAGGCCTCCGGCAGATTGACGAGGGCCGGCACGATGCCCGGAATCTCCTGCAGGCGCTCCACTGCCGGCCCGCGCTCCTGGCGCATGAGGGCGAGGCGCGGAATGGAGTTCATGAGGCCGCGCGTGTAGGGATGCCGCGGCCGGGCGAACAGGTCGCCGACGGTCGCCTCCTCCACCTTGCGCCCCGCATACATGACGATGACGCGCTCGGCCGTCTCGGCGACGACGCCCAGGTCGTGGGTGATGAGGATGACGGCGGTGCCGAGCTCGCGCTGCAGCTTGGCGATGAGATCGAGGATCTGCGCCTGGATGGTGACATCGAGCGCCGAGGTCGGCTCGTCGCAAATCAGCACCTTGGGATTGCAGGCGAGCGCCATGGCGATCATGGCACGCTGGCGCATGCCGCCGGAAAGCTGGTGCGGATACTCCTTGACGCGCTGCTTGGGCTCGGGAATGCCGACCAGCTGCAGCATCTCCACGGCCCGCGCGAGCGCCGCCTTCTGCGACATCTTCTGATGCAGCATCAGCGCCTCGCTGATCTGCCGGCCGATGGTCATGACCGGGTTGAGCGAGGTCATCGGCTCCTGGAAGACCATCGAGATGCGGTTGCCGCGGATCTCGCGCATGGCCTGATCATCGAGTTGGAGCAGATCGACGCCGTCGAGGCGGATCGACCCGCCGACGATGCGGCCGGGCGGGTCGGCCACCAGGCGCATCAAGGACAGCGCCGTGACGCTCTTGCCGCAGCCGGACTCGCCGACGATGGCCAGCGTGGCTCCGCGCGGCACCGCGAACGAGACGCCATCGACCGCCTTCACCAGGCCGCCGCGCGTGAAGAAGTAGGTTTGCAGGTCGTCGACCTCGAGCACAACCTCGGCGGGTTGCGTCGCCGGCGTCCTGCCCTCGGCACCTAAAGCTGCCTGTGCGCTCATTACATGCGCTGCCGCGGATCGAGGATGTCGCGGATGGCGTCACCGAACAGGTTGGTGCCGAACACGACGGCGCTGATGGCGATGCCGGGGAAGATGACCAGCCACGGCGCCGTGCGCACGTACTCGGCGGCGGATTCCGACAGCATGCGGCCCCAGGAGGGATGCGGCTCGGGCACGCCGAGGCCCAGGAAGGCCAGCGACGACTCGACCAGGATCGCAGAGCCGAGCTGGGCGGTGGCGAGCACGATCAGCGGCGCCAGCGTGTTGGGCAGCACGTGCACGACGGCAATCCGCGTCTCGCTCATGCCGATGGCGCGTGCGGCCTCCACGAACGGCATTTCCCTGAGCGAGAGCGTGTTGGAGCGGATGATGCGGGCCACGTTGGGGACCAGCGGAATGGCAATGGCGATGATGGTGTTGGTGAGCGACGGCCCGAGCGAGGCTGCCATCACCAGGGCCATCACCAACAGCGGCAGGGACTGCATGATGTCCATCAGGCGCTGCACGATGAGATCGAACCAGCCGCCGAAGAAGCCCGACATCAGGCCGATGGTGACGCCGATGAGGCAGCCCAGCACGGTCGCCCCGACGCTGACTGCCAGCGAGATGCGTGCGCCGTATACAATGCGGGCGAACACGTCGCGGCCCATGAAGTCGGCGCCCAGAATGTGCTCGCCGCCGGGCCGCGCCAGCGAGATGCGGGCATTGGTGGTGAACGGGTCGAAGGTGCTGATCTGGTCGGCGAACAATGCGGTGAGGACGAAGGCGGCCATGATCACCGCGCCGATCGCTCCCAGGGGATAGCGGCGCACGAAGAACAGCAGGCTGCCGGTCCACCCCCGGACGTTTGCTCCTGCACGCGCCAGCTCGGCGCTGTGATCGACGACCGCCACCGCTTACTCCTCGTATTTGATGCGTGGATCGAGCACCACGTACATCAAGTCGACCAGGAAGTTCACGACCACGACGATGATGGCGATGAACATCACCAGGTTCTGCACGATCGGATAGTCGCGCCAGCGGATGGCCTCGACCAGGAAGCGGGCGACGCCGGGAACGTTGAACACCGTCTCGGTGACGATCAGGCCGCCGATGAGGAACGCGGCCTCGATGCCGATGATGGTGACCACCGGCAGCACGGCGTTGCGCAGGGCATGGTCATAGTTCACCGACGTGTCGGAGGCGCCCTTGGCGCGCGCGGTGCGGATGTAGTCCTGGCGCAAGACCTCCAGCATGGACGAGCGGGTCAGCCGCATGACCAGCGCCGAGCTGCGGAAGCCGACGGCGGCGGCGGGAATGCTGAGGAGCGCAATCTCCTCCCAGATGCTGCCGGTATCGCTGCGATAGATCGGGATCCATCCCCAGAACTGCACGAACGCCATCAGGATCAGGAGGCCCAGCCAGAAGGACGGCAGCGACAGCCCACTCAGGCTCAGGACCCTGAGCACGTAGTCGAGCGTCGTATTCTGGCGCACGGCGCTCACGACGCCGAGCGGCACGCCGATGATGATGGAGAAAATCAACGCAAGCAGCGCCAGCTTGGCCGTGACCGGGATGCGCGGCAGGATCTCCTCGATGGCCGGCTTCTCCGAAACGTAGGCGTAGCCCAGATCGCCGCGCATCAGGCCGCCGATCCAGGTGACGTACTGGACGGCAATCGGCTGATCGAGGCCGAGCTGGCGCTCGATCTTCTTCTTCTGCGCCGGGTTCACGAAACCGGCCGAGTCGAAGATGATGTCGGTGATATTGCCGGGCACCAGGCGCAGCATGACGAAGATCAGGATGGACATCCCGATCAGCGTCACCAGCATGAGAAGCAGCCGGCGGACGATATAGGCTGCCACTGTCGACCCTCCCTAGCGCCGCTGCAGCCGCATGTCGCCTATTTGTCGAGCCACACGTCCTCGTAGCGCCAGTTGTTGTAGATGCTGTTGTGGTGCAGGACGAAGCCTTTCAGGTGCGGCTGCCAGCACGTGGCGGCGCGGTCATAGAGGATGATGGGCCGCGCCAAATCGGCAGCCAACTTGCGCTCGATATCCCAAACGATCTTCTTGCGCTTCTCCTTGTCCGCCTCCTGAGACTGCTTGTCGATCAGCGCGTCCACCTCCTTGTTGCAATACTTGGTGAGGTTGCGCTCGGACTCGCAGCTGTAATTCTCGTAAAGGTTCACGTCGGGATCGTCGACACCGACGCCGGTGAGATTGAGGCCGACCGAGAACTCGTTGCGCGTGACCTTGGCGTGCCAGATGCTGTTGTCGATCACCTCCAGCTCGCCCTCGATGTAGATCTTCTTGAGCTGGTCGATGAGCAGCACCGCCGGATCGCGATAGACGGCAATGTTGCGCGTCGACACCTTGACCTTCAGCGGCTTGCTCTCGCTGTAGCCGAGACTCTCCATGATCTTGCGCGCCTCGGCCCGGTTCTTGTCCACGTCCTTGGAGTAGCCCGGCATCGTCTCCATCACCTCGGGGGGCATTCCCCAGACCCCCTCCGGCGGCGGCAGCATGACGCCTGCGATGTTGGCCTGCCCGCCGCTCAGCGTGTCGCTGAAGGCCTTGCGATCGAGTGTGAGCGCCATCGCCTCACGCACCTTGGGATCATTGAACGGAGGCGCCTTCGGGTTGACGATCAGGTTGGTGGAGACGTAAGTCGGAGCCACCTCGCAGGTGGCTTTCGGTGCCTGGCTCTGGACATCCTTGAGCAGGGGAATGGTCACGTCCGTGCCGAACGTCATATCGAACTCGCCGGCAACGAAGGCAAGGATGCGCGTCGAGCGGTTCTCGATGATCTTCCAGTCGATCGCGTCGACGTGCGGCTTGCCCTTCTTGAAGTAATCGGGATTGCGCACCAGCTTGATCGACTCGCCGCGCTTGAACTCGACGAACTTGAAAGGTCCCGTGCCGACCGGGCTAGTGCGCATGTCCTTGGCCGAGACATGACAGGGATAAACCGGCGTGTAGCCCGAGGCGAACAGCGACAGGAACGCGGGTTGCGGCCGGTTGAGGACGAAGGTGGCCTCCAGATCCCCGTTGACGGTGACTTCCTTCAGGTTCTGCCACCAGATGGCACGGGGATTCTTGCGGAAGTCGTCCTGGTCTTTTCCGATGAGCTTGTTCCACGTGCACTGCACGTCCTTGGCCGTGAACGGCTTGCCGTCATGCCATTTGACGCCGGAATGCAGCTTGAAAGTGAGCTTGGTGTTGGTTGCATCCCAGGACCAGCTTTCGGCCAGGTCCGGCACGATGGTCTCGGGCGTATTGAGCGGTTTGGTCTGGTCGAAAACGACGAGGTTGTTGAACACCGGCATGAACCCCTGCACGGTGTCGATCGTCGCCTCCTCGTGGATGGAGGCGCTGGGCGGCGTGGAGCGATGGTAGATGCGCAGCGTGCCACCCTGCTTCTGCGCCAGGACAGGCAGGACTTGCCCGAGAAGCGCAACGGAAAAAGCGGCGGCAAACCCGAAACTGATGCGCATTTTTCCTCCCGGAGCGCCCTCGCCGCGCGGGCGGGGACGGGCTGTTGTTTTTTCGCCGCCACGCTAGACGCGGGCTCCGCTTTGAGCAAGCCCCGACATACGCTTAGCCTTTCGAAAGGTGAGCGAGCGCAGGAGAGGGAACCCATGTCCGGTCCGCAAACCATCGAGACGGGCCATGCGCCGATCCGCGCCTGGGTGGAGGGCGTGCCGGTGGAGGATGCCGCGCGCCGCCAGCTCTTCAATATCGCCGCGCTGCCCTTCATCCACGAGCATGTTGCCGTCATGCCGGACGTGCACCTGGGCAAGGGCGCGACGGTGGGCTCCGTCATCGCCACGCGCGGCGCCATCGTCCCGGCGGCGGTGGGCGTCGACATCGGCTGCGGCATGATGGCCGTGCGGACGAGCCTGATCGCGCAGGACCTGCCCGACAGCCTTGCGCGGCTGCGTCTCGGCATCGAGGCGGCGGTGCCGCATGGCGGTATCGGACTCAAGGGTGGATGGAAGGACGGCGTGCCGAACGCCGTCGGCCGGCGGTTCGCCGGCAGCGGGTTGGCGGACGGCCTGAAGCGTCTAGAGGAGAAACATCCGTCTCTTCGCAACGCCCAGAGCGTGACGCATCTGGGCTCGCTGGGCGGCGGTAACCATTTCATCGAGATCTGCCTCGATGAGGAGCAGCGCGTGTGGGCCATGCTGCATTCGGGCAGCCGTGGCATCGGCAACCGCATCGGCACCTTCTACATCGCCCGGGCACGCGAAGCGCTCGAGCGCCGCCAGCTGACGCGCCCGCTGCCCGATCGAGACCTCGCCTGGCTCGAGGAAGGAGAGCCGCTGTTTGAGGACTACGTCGAGGCCGTGGCGTGGGCGCAGGAGTTTGCACGGCACAACCGCGAGGTGATGATGGCGGCGGTGCTTGGGATCATGCGCAACCAGCTTCCGCCGTTCCGGGCGGAGAAGATGGCCATCAACTGCCACCACAATTACGTGGCGCGCGAGACCCATTTCGGTGCTGCGGTGTGGGTGACGCGCAAGGGCGCCGTGCGCGCGGGCGCCGGCGATCTCGGCATCATCCCGGGCTCCATGGGCGCCAAATCCTACATCGTGCGCGGCAAGGGCAACGCATTGAGCTTCTCCTCCTGTGCCCACGGCGCGGGTAGACGGATGTCACGCGGAGAAGCGAAACGCCGTTTCACGCTCGCCGACCATGCCGCGGCGACCTCAGCCGTCGAGTGCCGCAAGGATCAGGGCGTCATCGACGAGACGCCGATGGCCTACAAGGATATCGACGCGGTGATGGCGGCCCAGGCCGACCTCGTCGACATCGTGCACACGCTGAGGCAGGTGGTCTGCGTCAAGGGCTGAGGCCCGCCGCGCGCACTCAACGGAAGCCGAACGGCCGCGAAGACCTGCGGCCCGGGCCGCCGCCGTCGCCCGACTGTGCGGGGATCACCGCCGTCGGCGTGCACAACAGGAACGTGTCGTAGCTCTCGTGCGTGGCGGCGATCTTCTGTTGGACCTCCGACTGTCGCGGCAGGTGGTCCCAGTGGCAGATGATGCTCATGGTGCCGCTGCCCCGAACGCCGATCAGAATATGCGTCTTGTAGCCGACCTGAGACTGGCCGTCGCTGCTCATGGGTCACTCCCCAACGCCGGAGCTCGCGGGCCCCGGGTCTCGCTCGATTTTGCGGAACAGAAAGATAACTGGTGCTTGCGGCCTGCGGTTCCAAGGGGGGTGCCAGCGATGTGACGACCGCGATGCTGCTGCCGGCGGCGGGCGCTTCTCAATGTGCGGCATGCGACGTAGCCTGCCTGCCAGGCATCCCGTCGCAGCCAAGGCCCCGCCCATGAACCGCATCACCGGCCGCTCAGCCTTCCTGGCGCTCCTCAAGGACGAGGGCATCACGCATCTCTTCGGCAACCCCGGCACGACCGAGTTGCCCATCATGCACGCGCTGAAGGAGCACCCCGATCTCACCTATGTGATGGGCATGCAGGAGTCCCTGGTCGTTGCCATGGCCGACGGCTTCTCGCGCGCCAGCGGCAAGCTGGTCGCCTGCAACGTGCATGTGGCGCCGGGGCTCGGCAACGCCATGGGCTCTCTGTTCAACGCCAAGTTCACCGGCACGCCCATGATCCTCACCGCCGGCCAGCAGGAGCAGGGCCATGGGCTGACGGAGCCGCTGCTGTACGACCCGCTGGTGCCGATCGCCCAGCCGCTGGTGAAATGGGCGGTCGAGGTGACGCGGCTGGAGGACCTGCCGCGCATCGTGCGCCGCGCCGCCAAGGTGGCCATGACGCCGCCTACGGGGCCCGTGTTCATCTCGCTTCCCGGCGATATCCTCAACATGGAGGCCGGCATCGATCTCGGTGCTTCGACCCGGGTCGAGACGCGTACGCGGCCTTCGGACGCCGTGCTCGACGCGCTCGCCAAGCGGCTGTTGAAGGCGGAGCGGCCCGTCATCGTCGTGGGCGACGAGATTGTGAAGAGCGACGCGCTCGAGGCAGCCGCAAGGTTTGCCGAGACCCTGGGGGCGCCCGTGCTGCAGCAGAGCGCACCCTACGGCGCCCACTTCCTCTCCGAGAGCCCCTGCTATTTGGGGGGCCTGTCGCGCGACCAGAAGCAGGTTCGCAGCGTGCTCTCCAAGTACGACCTGCTGGTCGTGCTGGGGGCCGACCCCATTCGCATGTCGGTCTGGAGCGACGTGGAGCCGCTGCCCGACGACATGCCCGTCGTCCACGTCGGGCTGGTCGACTGGGACATGGGCAAGAACTTCGCCGCCGAGATGGCGGTGCGCGCCGACCTGCGCGAGACCCTGCTGGCGCTCACGCCGGCACTTGCCAAGCAGGGCGGTGAGCGTCTGGCCGGCAAAGTCAGGGCATCGATCGCCGAGCTGAAGCGTACCAACTGGACGGCCAGGCGCGCCGAACTCGCGTCGCGCATCGAGGGCCGGGCCAAGTCCAAGCCGATCGATCCCGATTGGCT
>DATFCC010000050.1:0-3195 GCA_035253505.1 Hyphomicrobiaceae bacterium | reverse complement strand
GAAATATCCGGGACCCAGAAGGTCGGCACCGCGACGCCCCTGGAACCGGAGCAAGGGTCCCGATTGCGCTGGTGCCGCGCCTGATCCTGGGTCCCGGATCTGCGCGTGCGCTCCGGCCGGGACGACAGCGGGGGCACGGTGCCTCCACCGACTGTCATCCCGGAATTTCGCGCAGCGAAATATCCGGGACCCAGCACAGCAGACGCGTGGATTCCATCCAGCCCGGAGCGCTCTACGCCGCGGCCCGCGCGAGCACGGCGTGCAGCAGCACGTTGATGGCCGGCACCGTGGCGGCGAGGTCGATGTCCTCCTTCTCGTTGTGGCTGATACCACCGCGGCAGGGCGTGAACAGCATCGTCGTCGGGCAGACCTTGGTCATGTTGTAGGCGTCGTGGCCGGCCTGGGAACGGATGTCCATGGTCGATACGCCGAGCCGCGAGGCGGTCTCTCGCACGAGACCGATCAGTTCGGGGTGGAACTCGAGGCCGCCGAAGCCCCAGCGCTCGGCGATGCTGATGTCGGTGCGCGAGCGGCGCGCGCTCTCCGCCACCGCCGCCTCCACGTCGCGCTCCATGTCGGCCAGCCTGTCGGGCGAGGGGTGGCGGAAGTCGATGTAGAGCTCGGCCTCGTCGGAGAGGATGCCGGGAAGATTGGGGGCAAGGTCGAGCCGCGCGGCGCTGGTCTTGCCGTCCTCCGGCGCGTACCGCCAGCCGATGTCGTCGACGGCCACGGCCATGTAGGCGGCCCCGACCAGGGCATTGCGGCGCAGGCCCATGGGTGTGGGACCGGCGTGGGAGGTCTCGCCGCGCACGGAGATACGCATGCCACGCATGGTGAAGCCGCCCGTGACAATGCCGAGCTCGATGCCGGCGGCATCGAGCTTCGGCCCCTGCTCGATGTGCAGCTCGAAATAGCTGTCGATCGGCCGGCCGCCGACGGGGCTCTTGCCGCGATAGCCGATGGCCTCGAGCGCGTCGCGGAAGCGCACGCCGTCCTTGTCCTGACGCTTGTAGATCCAGTCCACCGTCTGCTCGCCGGAGAAGCAGAGCGAGCACATCATCGGCGGCTGAAAGCGGGCGCCCTCCTCGTTGGTCCAGTTGACGACCTCGATCGGCCGGCGCGTGGCGATGCCCAGGCGATCGAGCGTGCGTAGGATTTCCACGCCCGACAGCACACCCAGGATGCCGTCGAAGCGGCCGCCCTTGGCCTGCGTGTCGAGGTGGCTGCCGACCAGCACCGGCGGCAGGGCGCCGTCCTTCCCCTCGCGCCGAATGAACATGTTGCCGATGGCATCGATGGAAAGGCCCCAGCCGCCCTGCTTCGCCCAGCCGGCGAGCTGGTCGCGTGCGGCCTTGTCCTCCATGCTCAAGGCCAGGCGCCGCAGGCCGCCGGCATTGGTGCCGCCGATGCGCGAGGATTCCGCCAGCATCGCGCCGAGGCTCGCCGCATCGATGGCGGCGGACGTCTCGTTCATGTCCTGCATCTCCCGTGAAGGCATGCCTCCGTACCCGCGGTCAACGTCACCATGCCACCGCCCCGCATGCAAGCCGCCATCCGGGCGGACTGACGACCTCAAAAGCGCGGCGCGTAACGGCCCCCCTATGACGTCATCACCGCACAGGCGGGGGCCACGCCACCTGGCCATGAAGGTGCATTCGCGAAGCGCGCGCCCAGGCCGCCCAGACGCCTCACGCTGCGGCAACAGTCGCCCGTGCTGATGCGTGCCCTGGGTTCCCGCCTGCGCGGGAATGACGTTCGTGGCGAGGGCTGCGCATCCCACCAGCGCTACTCCGGGAAGACGGACGACCCTGGGGAGCGAGGCGCGTAACGGCCCCTCCGATGACGTCATCCCGCGCAGGCGGGGGCGCACGCCACCTGGCCATGAACGGTGTGCCCGCCGCCGCACGCCCACGCCCATACGTCTCGCGCTGCGGCGCGTCGTCTGCCCGTGCTATGAAGTGAGGCAATCCGCACACCCGGAGGACCCGCGCATGAAGGTCGGATTGTTCATCACCAACCAGCAGTACCTCGATACCGACATGGTGAGCGCGCTCGAGGAGCAGTACGCCATGGTGCGCATGGCGCGCGATCGCGGTTGGAACTCGCTGCTGTCGGGCCAGCACTACCTGAACGAGGGCAACAACAAGCAGCTCCAGATCGTGCCGCTGCTGGCCCGGCTGGCGGCGGAGGCCGGCGAGATGACGGTCGGCTGCGGCATCCTCCTGCTCAACCTGCACAACCCCGTGTACACGGCCGAGACCATCGCCTCGCTCGACGTCATCTGCCGCGGCAATTTCATCTTCGGCGTCGGGCTTGGCTATCGCGACGTCGAATTCGACGCTTTCGGCGTGCCGAAAGGCGAGCGTGTCAAGCGCCTGGAGGACTATCTCACGCTGATCCAGCGGCTGTGGACCGAGGACAGCGTCTCCTACGAGGGCTTCGGGCTTCGCCTCGACAAGGTGCGCATGAACATCCGCCCGGTGCAGCGGCCGCGACCGCCGATCTGGATGGCCGCCAACAACGATCCGGCGATCAAGCGCGCCGCCCGCATGGCGGATGCCTGGTTCATCAACCCGCACTCCACGATCGAGACCATCCGCCGGCATCTCGCCGTCTACCGGGCGGCGCTGCAGGCCGCCGGCAAGGGTGCCCCGCGCGAGCTGCCGGTCGTCAAGGAAGTGTTCTGCGCGCGCGACCGCGCCACCGCGCTCGAGATGGCCGGACCCTACCTGCTCGCCAAGTATCGCGACTATGCCAAGTGGGGGCAGGACAAGGTGATGCCCGATGACACCGACTTCAACCGATCGTTCGACGAGTTGATGGAGGGCCGGTTCATCCTGGGGTCGCCGGAGCAGTGCTACGCCGGCCTCGAGCCCTACTGGAAGGAGCTGGGCGTCAATCACCTCGTCATCCGCACGCACTGGGCAGGCATGCCGCTCGCCACCGCGCTCTCCAGCATGCGGCTGATCTCCGACGAGCTGCTGCCGGCCCTGCACAAGGTGTGAGCCGCCAGATCGCCGCCCTCGCCGCCGTTCCCGCGCGGTTCACGCGAGCGGTGCCGGCTATCGTTGCATCCGCGGCGGCCGCGCCGAGATCCGGTGCGCCTTCGACGCCGCCCCCATCGTCATCCCGGCCGAAACGCAGAGCCAGGCCCCGGATCGCGGGGCGGCGACGCCAGCCGGCCGGCACCCGGGC
>DATFCC010000049.1:0-15968 GCA_035253505.1 Hyphomicrobiaceae bacterium | reverse complement strand
ACCATCTGCGCGGGGAGAGGGTCGGGGTGAGGGGCGGCCGCTTGCTCAGACGTCGGCGTTTGTCGCCACCCCTCACCCTAACCCTCTCCCCACTGAAGCGTGGGGAGAGGGGACGTCCGCTCACGATGACGTCCGGAAGATATGGATGGCGTAGTAGACGACCGTCATCAGCGGCACGCCCATCTTGATGACGATGTTCCACGCCTCCATGTTGCCGAGATCGCTGTGCAGGCGCTCCAAGTAGGAGATGCGCAGCATCACCAGGGCTTCGTCGAGCCGGGCCTGGAGCTGTGAGTTGGCCTCGGCGGCGGTTCCCGCGGCGGACGCGGGCTCGGTGGCGGTCGGGCTCAGTGCGCCGCTGCTCGCGAGCCGTCTTCTCAGGCTCGCCATCTCCTCCTTGAC
Source organism: Hyphomicrobiaceae bacterium (assembly GCA_035253505.1). GTDB lineage: Bacteria > Pseudomonadota > Alphaproteobacteria > Rhizobiales > Hyphomicrobiaceae > AWTP1-13. The sequence continues at coordinate 15,566 of DATFCC010000049.1, read as the reverse complement.
GATGCGGTCCATCTTCGAGGTGAGCTGCATCCAGGGCGGAATGAAGCCGATGATCAGCAGGATCAGCGTGACGGCGATGCCGACGTAGTCGGTAAGCTCCGCGCCCGTGTACCAGCCGTAGGCGACGTTCACGAGGAAGAAGCCGAGCACGATGGTGGCGCCGTGCGCGCTCATCGCCAGGAAATGGCGATACTGCTTCTCGAGCAGCACGACCTCGATGGTGGAGCGGAAGCGGTAGTCGCCGATCGCCCGCCGGGTGAGGAACAGGAATCCCAGGAGCTGCACCCAGATGAAGGCCATCAGGAACCATTCCGCACACCACATCAGGAACAGCAATTGATCGGCCGCTGGCCCGACCCCGCGGTCCATGCCCTTGCCGGCCCGCGCCAGGCCCAGCACCTGCGAATCGTAGATGCAGAAGGGCAGCGCGATCAGCAGTGCGACCACCGTTCCGGCGGCGCCCTGCACGAGGCCGATGCCGCGCCGCGCAGCGGCGGCCGGCATATCCAGGTGCACGACGCCCGCTAGATAGTTGCGCGTGTACATGGTGGCGAACAGCCGCAGCGCGATCAGGTGCGAGGCGAGATACAGCGGCTGGAGCTGCCATTCGCGGCTGGTCAGGAAGGCATAGGCATCGGTGGAGAGTGCCAGTCCGGTGGCCCAGCAGCCGATGACGATGACGGCCACGGCGATGAGGAAGTTGCGCGGACGGCGCGGCAGCAGGCGATCGACCGGCGCGCGGCGCTCGCCTTCGAGCGAGATCGGCGCCAGCTCGTCCTCCCACCCGGCGAAGCCCAGTCTTGTGGCGGTGCCGGTGCGCTCCTCCTCCTGCTCCGAAAAGAGGCGGCGCAGGCGCAGATAGCGCTCCGACAGGATGATCAGGCCGATCAGCAGCAGCAACGACGCCAGCGTCGCGCTGAATGCCAGCCACTTGTGGCCGGCCATCCAGTCGATGAAGTCGAAGACCCTGTCGGCCAATGCGTGCCCGTCCATCGTGCCCGCTGCTCCCTCGGCCCAGCATATCCATCCGCCGCGGTCTTAGTATGGTGCGGGCGCAACGCGGCGCCGTGATTCGACTGGGCCGCGACCGCGTGGGTCGGCGAGAAAGCCTGGCGGCTTCGAGCGTTTGTGGGCGGGCCGCGGCATGCTAGCGTGCCGCATCCTCCGCGAGCGAGACACCCCATGCCCTATACGCCGATCCGCCCCGTCAAGGGCGCTCCGCCCATTCGCATCAACCTCTACTCGGATACGCAGACCCGGCCGACGCCCGCCATGCGCGAGGTCATGAAGTCGGCCGAGGTCGGCGACGAGCAGCACGGCAACGACCCGACCGTGCATGCCCTGTGCGATCGCGTGGCGGCCCTGCTCGGCAAGGAAGCGGCGATGTTCCTGCCCTCAGGCACCATGTGCAATGTCATCGCCATTCTCACCCACTGCCGCTCTGGAGAGGAGGTGGTGGCGCATCACTCGAGCCACATCCTCACCAGCGAGGGCGGCGCACACGCGGCGTTCACCGGCGTGCAGATCATGCCCCTGCAGGGCGAGCGCGGGCAGTTCACCGCGGACACCTTGCGCGCCGCCATCCGTCCGCGAACCCGTTATGCCCCTCCGCAGCGGCTGCTCGAGGTGGAGCAGACCGCCAACATCGGTGGCGGCACCGTGTGGCCGCTGGGGCAGCTCGAGGAGGTGGCGACGATCGCGCGCGGCGAGGGCTGGTCCACGCACATGGACGGCGCGCGCCTGATGAACGCGTGCGTGGCCTCGGGCGTCGCCGCCAGCAAGATGACGAGGTCGTTCGACTCGGTGTGGCTCGACTTCACCAAGGGGCTGGGCGCCCCGCTCGGCGCCGCGCTCGCCGGCAGCGCGGAGTTCATTGACGCCGCCTGGCGCTGGAAGCAGCGCCTCGGCGGCTCCATGCGCCAGGCTGGCATCTGCGCGGCGGCGTGCCTCTACGCGCTCGACCACCATGTCGACCGCCTGGCCGACGACCATCGCAATGCCAAGGCGCTCGCCCGCGGCCTGCGCCAGATGCCGGGCGTCGCCGTCGAGGAGCCCGAGACCAATCTCGTCTTCTTCGATCCGGCCGGGGCCGGCGTATCGGGACCCGACATGATCGCCCGATTGCGACAGGCCGGCGTGCACCTCAGCCTGCTCGGCGGCCGCATTCGCGCCTGCACCCACCTCGACGTCACGGCCGGAATGATCGAGGAGACGCTGGCCCTCATCCGTCGCGAGCTGAGTAAGGCGTGAGGCAAGCCAACCCTCTGCCGTAGGTCAGGTGCGCGCGCTTCGGGGGATCGAGCTCAGTCGAGGTGGCGATCGAGGAACTGATGCAGCCTGTGCGTTGCGTCGCCCGCTGCCTCGCCATTGTATTCCAGCCAATGTCCCAGCTGCAAAGCTGTCGACGAGGAGAACGAACGGGCCTGCGCCATCGGGTTTGGCCAGATAGCCCTGGATGCGGTCACCCCGAACGAGTCCCCCCGAAAGGAGGCGTTGCGAGGCGCTTTCAAACTCGACGCGCTCCAGCGCTGTGGCCCATTGCACCTGCCGCCAGCGCATCCGCAACGCACCAAAGCATCAGCGCTGCCGCGGCTCGGAGGATGACTGTTGCAGGCAATGGCGCCTCCCTTGGACATTCGCCCGCGGCAGGCATGTTGATCACCATGTTCGCGGCAATCCGTTGCAGGGTACCCGCAATCGTGCGGCTTTGCGGTCCAAAGTCGCATTTCCCCAGCTCTCGGCGCCTGCCAGGACTGACGGCGATCGAAGGGTGGACTGTGATGCACCGCGGGCGCCGAATGCCCTGCCTCGCGGCCATTTGCGCGATGACGGTGACGCATCGCGCGACCCAGAGCAAGGAGATAGGCCGAGTGGCGGATACTGTGCTTGTGACAGGCGGGAGCGGCTACGTCGCTCTGGAATTGATCCAGCAGCTTCTTGCCGGCGGTGACTCGGTGCACACGACCGTCCGCAGCCTTGGCAATGAAGCCAAGGTGCGTCCGCTCAGACGTCTGCAGGAGCGATACCCCGGCCAGTTGCAGATTTTCGAAGCCGACCTGCTGTCACCGGGGGCGTTCGAGACCGCCATGGAAGGGTGCACGGTCGTTTATCACACGGCCTCGCCGTTCCTCTTGCCGGAAAAGATCAAGGACGGCCGGCGCCAGATGCTCGAGCCCGCGCTCAATGGCACCAGGAACGTGCTGTCCGCCGTCAACAACACGCCGAGCGTGAGGCGGGTGGTGATGACCTCCACGGTCGGTGCCATCTTCGGCGATTACATCGATGTCCGCCAGATGAAGGACGAGACGCTGGCGGAGAGCTATTTCAACACGTCGAGCACGCTGGAAAACTATCCCTACCACTTCGCCAAGGTCGAAGCGGAGAAGGAAGCCTGGCGCATCGCCAAGGAGCAGTCCCGCTGGAGCCTGGTCGTCATCAATCCCGGATTGATCCTGGGGCCGTCGCTCACGTCGGCGTCGGCCTCGGGCAGCCTGTTTCTGCTCGACGGAATGATGCGCGGCCATCTCTTCTTCGGCCTGCCCGACTGGAGCATGGCCACCGTTGATATTCGCGAGGTGGGCCAGGCGCACATCGCGGCAGCGCGCGACCCGAATGCCTCGGGACGGTACATCCTGGCGGACAAGGAGATGACCTCGCTTGTGGATATGGCGCGGATCCTCCGCAAGGTGCACAAGTTCCCGTTGCTGCTTCCCAAGTACCGTCTTCCCAATTGGCTCGTCATGACGTTCGGGCCGTGGTGGGGGCTGCGGCGCGACTACATGCGCAAGCACCTGGGCATTCGCTTCAGGATCGACAATGCGCGCAGCATAAGGGAGCTGGGTGTCGTCTATCGCCCCATCGAGGAAACGCTGATCGACCACTACCAGGGCTGGCTTCGGCTCCGGCAGGAAACGCGCTAGGGATCGGAGCGACCGCTTCTGCTAGGGCTCGTCGCCCCGGATTCGCCCGTCAATTGAGCGGCGCGTGTGCGGGTCGGCCCGGCGGCAGCCGCTTGCGCAGGAACGTGACCGGCAGCCGGCAGTCGTGCGTCAGCGTGCGCACGCCGCGCGAGACTTTCTCGTAGCCTAGCCGCTGGAAGAACGGCACCGCATTGGCGGTGGCGCCGGCCGACAGAAGGTCGAAGCCGCTGCGATGCGCCCGGGTCTCGGCTTCGGCGAGCAGGCGGCGGCCGATGCCGAGCTTGATGTGGCGCACGAAGATGCCGCTGATGGTGGCGGTCGCACCCGTGCTGCCGCCGGCATGCCAGCTCACGGTGCCCACCAGCTCGCCGTCGATCCAGCCGCCATACAACTCCTCCCGGAGCAGCAATGCCGAATAGTCGGGCGAGCCGACCAGCTTGACGAAGGACGTGACCTCCTCCTCCGACAAGGCACCGAGCGTATGCGCGCGCACGGCGGTTGCGTGCAGGGAGCGGATGTCGGCGAAGTCGTCGAGGCCGATCGGGCGCACCTTCAGCAACTCGTCCAGCGTGGCCGGGGGCGTACTGGAGATTTGCGCCATCGACGTACTCTTTACACGAACGCATACGCAAAGGCACGCCACACCACGATCCCGGCCTGCGCGTCGGCGCTTATTGCGCACTGAGCCGGGTGCCTGCTCCGGTCGGCGGGCCTGTCTTCGGCGCGGGCGCCTCCGCCTTCTTGTCGCCGGGCGCGGCCTGGTACTCGGCCGCTTTGCACGAGCAGCCCTGTACGAACTCCTTGCGATAACGCCAGGCGGACTTGAGGCTCGTGTAGGGCTGATTGCTGCCGACGGACACCATCTGCTCGACGGCACCGCCCGGATTCTGGTGGAAGTAGAGCTCGGCGGGTGCCGCGCACTGCGACTGGCACACCTCGGCATCGCGCTGGAAGTGGTTGGGCAGCGTGGAGAAGCTCACGGGGAAGTAGTAGCCGTCGCAGAGCCGCACGCACAGCGTCCGATAGGTGGCGAACGGAAGGTTGCCGAACTGATTGGGGTTGCCGCGCGGCGCCTCGCTGTCCTCGTCGCCCCACAGCGCCGAGAACGGATTGCGGGTTTCGCGGCGGCGCATTTCCGTCACGTACTGCTGGCCGCAGCCGTTGCGGGCGAGCTCGCGGATGATGTCGTCCTGGAAGGAGCGGTCGCGCGTGCCCATGATCTGGCGGCGCTGGGCATCGAGATCGGCCAGCCGCTGGCGCAAAGCGTCGACCTCGCCGGCGAGCTGTACGCAGCGCGGCGTTCGCCGCAGCGTCTTGGAGAACAGGAACTGGTCCCAGCAGTCCGCGCGATTGAGCTGCGCCTGCGCCTGCTGGTAGTTGCGCTCGAGCTGGCGCATGTCGTTCTCGATGCGAGGCAGCAGGTCGCGGCTCTGGTTGCCGCCCTGCGTCTCCGCCACGAGGCGGCGTTCGAGCTGGACGCAGATGTTGCTGCGCTGGCCGTAGGCCGATGGGCCACCCGGCTGCCCCGGCGGGTACTGACCTTGCGGATTGGCCCCGCCGGGCGCCTGGCCAGGCGGCAACTCGTCAGGCGGCGGACGGTAGACCGGCTCGCGCGGGACGGGGCGTGGCTCGGGTTGCGACCAGGGCCACCACCCGCCGCCCCAGCCCTGGGCGGTGGCGTCGGCGATCGTCAACGCAAGCGCGACTGCTGCGCAGGCGCCCAGCAGTGCAGCATGTCGAGGTCGCCGTCCTGTTACCTTCCGGCCCATCGGTCAGCCCAAGTTCCCTGGGGCGCGTTGACGGCGCACCGAATCCTTTGAGAACTTTCCCGCGCGCGATTATGCGGTTCACAGGGCTAGGCGGTCAATGCAGCGCAATTGCGGCGCCGTGCACGACGGCACCACCCCCCGAGTCTTGACGATGGTGAGGAAAGCGCCGATAAGCCGCCCCATGACCGCAGCGCACACACCGGCCGTAAAGCTTTCGTGCGGCATTATTGCAACGACCCCGGCTTGATGCCGGGGCTAGGCTGGCGCGCGGCCTCTGATAATGCCCGATCCCAGGTGACAGAGAGACGCCCCGCCAGCGGCGAAGGGTGACATGACGCTCACGCTCTACAACACGCTGACCCGGCGGAAGGAGACCTTCCAGCCGATCGACCCGGTCAATGTGCGCATGTATGCCTGCGGACCGACGGTCTACGACTACGTGCACATCGGCAATGGACGGATGGCGGTGGTGTTCGACCTGCTGTTCCGCGTCCTGCGCCACCTCTACGGTCCCGATCATGTCACCTACGCCCGCAACATCACGGACGTCGACGACAAGATCAATGCGCGCGCCGCCGAGTCGGGAGTGGCCATCGGCGAGCTCACGGCCTCCACGGCCCGCCAGTACCAGGAGGACGTGGCGGCGCTCGGCTGCCTTCCGCCGACGGTCGAGCCGCGCGCCACCGAGCACATCGGCGACATGCGTGCCCTGATCGAGCTGCTGCTGGCCAATGGGCATGCCTACGTGGCCGAGGACCATGTGCTGTTCCACGTCCCCTCGATGCCGGACTACGGCAAGCTGTCGAGACGGTCGCTCGCCGACATGGAGGCAGGCGCGCGCGTGGACGTAGCGCCCTACAAGCGCGACCCCATGGATTTCGTGCTGTGGAAGCCGTCCAAGCCCGGCGATCCGTCCTGGCCCTCGCCCGGCGGCATCGGCGCACCGGGCCGGCCCGGCTGGCACATCGAATGCTCGGCGATGTCGGAGCGGCATCTGGGCCCGGTGTTCGACATCCACGGCGGCGGCATCGACCTGGTGTTTCCCCATCACGAGAACGAGCTCGCCCAGAGCCGCTGCGCGCACGGCACGCCGGTGATGGCCAACTATTGGCTGCACAACGGCTTCCTCACCGCGCCCGAGGGCGAGAAGATGTCGAAGTCGCTCGGCAACTTCACCACTATTCACGCCCTGCGGCAGCAGTGGCCCGGCGAGGCGCTGCGGCTGGCGCTGCTGTCTGCCCAGTACCGCCAGCCGTTGCCTTGGACCGAGAAGGTGATGAGCGACGCGCGCCGCACGCTCGATCACTGGTACGAGTTGACCGCGGATGCCCCCGAGCGTTTGCCCATCTGCGCCGACGTGCTCGACGCGCTGCAGGACGATCTCAACACACCGCAGGCGATTGCCGCGCTGCACGCGTTGCGTTCCGAGGCGGCGAAGGGCTCCAAGCCCGCCGCCGGCTGCCTCAAGGCCTCCGCACGCTTCATGGGACTGCTGCAGGGGACCGCTGCCGATTGGAAGGCCTGGCGGCCGGCGACGCTGACTGTCGACGATGCCAGGATCGAGGCTCTCATCGCTGCCCGCAGCGCAGCCCGCAAGGCGAAGGACTTCAAGGAATCCGATCGCATCCGCGACGAGCTTGCGGCCATGGGCATTCAGCTCAAGGACGCGAAAGACCCGGCGACGGGCGAGATCGTGACGACGTGGGATGTGCGCGCGTCCGGCACGACGGAGGTCGAGCGATGAGCCGGGGCATGTCTCCCCTCCCCCTTGCGGGGAGGGGTCGGGGGTGGGGGTACCACAAACGCCACGCCCGGAATTCCACCTCACTCCTAGCCCCTCCCCGTCAAGGAGAGGGGAACCACGAGGCGCGCGCGGCGAGGGCGTGCCCATGACCCGCGAGCGCCTCTACCTGTTCGACACGACATTGCGCGACGGCGCGCAGACGACGGGCGTCGACTTCTCGCTCGAGGACAAGCGCCTGATCGCCAGGACGCTCGACGAGCTCGGCATCGACTACATCGAGGGCGGCTATCCCGGCGCCAACGTCACCGACACCGAGTTCTTCAGCACCGATCCGGGCCTGAAGACGGCCTCGTTCACCACCTTCGGCATGACCAAGCGCACCGGGCGCTCGACATCGAACGATCCGGGCTTCCAGGCCACCCTGCAGGCCAAGGCGAAAGCCGTATGCCTGGTGGCCAAGGCCTGGGATTTTCACGTGCGCGTCGCGCTCGGCATCAGCAACGAGGAGAACCTCGAGGGCATCGCGCAGTCCATGACGGCGGTTTTGGCCGGCGGCCGCGAGGCCATGATCGACTGCGAGCACTTCTTCGACGGCTACAAGGCCAACCCCGGCTATGCGCTGGCCGTGGCGACCACCGCCCACAAGGCGGGGGCGCGGTGGGTCGTCCTGTGCGACACCAACGGCGGCACCCTGCCCCACGAGGTGACCGAGATCGTGACCGACGTCGCCCGGCACGTGCCCGGCAACTACTTGGGCATTCACACCCACAACGACACGGAGAATGCGGTGGCCAACACGCTGGCCGCGGTGCGCGCCGGCGTGCGGCAGGTCCAGGGCGCGCTCAACGGTCTGGGCGAGCGCTGCGGCAACGCCAACCTCACCTCGCTCATTCCGACGCTGCTCCTCAAGCCGGAGTTTGCCGAGCGCTTCGAGACGCGCGTCACGCCGGACCGCTTGCGCAAGCTAACCCACGCCAGCCGGCTGCTCGACGAGCTGCTGAACCGTTCGCCCAACCGCCAGGCGCCCTACGTCGGCGAGGCGGCCTTCGCCACCAAGGCCGGCATCCACGCCAGCGCCATCCTGAAGGAGCCCGCCACCTACGAGCACATCGAGCCCGAGACCGTCGGCAATCGCCGCCGCGTGCTCGTCTCCGACCAGGCCGGCAAGTCGAACCTCATCCACGAGCTGGAGCGCCTCGGCATTCCGCTCGGCAAGGACGATGCCCGCATGGGCCGCCTGCTCGAGGAGGTGAAGGAGCGCGAGGCCGTCGGCTACGCCTACGAGGGGGCCGATGCCTCCTTCGAGCTGCTGGCACGGCGGCTGCTGGGCGAGGTGCCGGAGTATTTCAGCGTCGACAGCTTCCGCGTGATGGTCGAGAAGCGCCACAACGCGCTGGGCCAGCTCGTCACCGTGTCGGAGGCGACGGTGAGGGTGTTCATTGCGGGCGATGCCGATCCGCTGTGGTCGGTGGCCGAGGGCAACGGCCCCGTCAATGCGCTCGACCAGGCGCTGCGCAAGGACCTCGGCCGCTACCAGCGCCACATCAAGGACGTCGAGCTCGTCGACTACAAGGTGCGCATCCTCACCGGGGGCACCGAGGCCATCACGCGCGTGCTGGTGGAAAGCCGCGACAAGGGCACCGGTGAGCGCTGGTTCACGGTGGGCGTATCGCCCAACATCGTCGACGCCAGCTTCGAGGCGCTGACCGACTCCATCACCTACAAGCTGCTGCGTGCCGGCGCGGCCGTGTCGGAGTGATCGGCAGGAAGCGAGAATGGAACGGCCTCGCTGGCGAGGACGCCACGGCCGATCGCCTCGATGGCGCGCACCATGCGTCCGTCGCGGCCGAGGGCGTCGTCCGCCAGACGGATGATGAGGCGGTTGGGATAGGCGGTCGGTGAGGCCGCGCGCAGGCGCGTGGCGATCAGCTCCTCGGGCACGCCCGGGTTGATGGCGCACAGCGCCGTGAAGGCGGCGGCCGTCGAGCGGCTGATGCCGGCCCAGCAATGCACCACCATCGGTCCGCGGCCGCCCCAGGCATGGGCGAAGTCGATGAGCTGCGCCACGTGGTCGGCGCCCGGCTCGATGCATCCGAGCATGGGCTCGGCAATGTCGTGGATGTGCAGCCGCAGATGGCGGCCGGCGAGGATGCCCGGCGGCGTCTCCACCAGCACGGCGTCCTGCAGGCAGGTCAGCAGGTGGGAGGCACTGTTCCGCGTCACGATTGCGGGCACTGCGCTCAGCGGGCAGACGTGGATCGAGCCGTCCTTGCTGCCGGCACCAATCGCGCCCTTGGCGCGCGTCGCGAAATCGTCTTGCTCCGGCATTGGCCCTCGTCGATGTGCACAGGGATGAAGAACGCGGCTTAGTCCCGCGAAAGCTCGTGAAAGCGCGCCAGGAACCCCGCCTGGGCGGCTGCGATCGAGATTGCATCGAGTGCCAGCAGACGATCGCGCAGGGCACCCGAAACCCCGCGCGGGATACCGAAATAGCGCGTTGCCTCCGTCTCCGTGAAGCCTGCGAGCTGCGTCGCCTCGTAGTAGGCCGCGATGCGGTCGGCCGACTTGATCGCCAGGACGACACGGTCGGGAAGCGACGGCGGCAACGCGAAGCGGCGGTGGATCGCCTCGAGCAGCCGGTTCTCGAAGGCCTTGTAGTCGAGGCCGATGGCGGCCTTGAAGGGGCTGATCAGGTCGCCGATGACATATTCGGGAGCGTCATGCAGAAGTGCAGCGAGCCGCCAGCGCCGCGCCAGATCCGGCTGCATGGTGGTGGCGATCTCCTCCACCACCAGCGCATGCTGGGCGACCGAGTAGGCATGCTGCCCCACTGTCTGCCCGTTCCAGCGCGCCACCCGCGATAGGCCGTGCGCGATGTCCTCGATCTCGATGTCCTTGGGGGCCGGATCCAGCAGGTCGAGGCGGCGGCCCGAGAGCATGCGCTGCCAGGCGCGCGGCGTGCGCTGGCTTCCCTCGCCCTGGCTGTTTGTCTCGCTCATCGGGCGTCTCGCCCGGAACGAAGCTTGAAGCGCTGCTGCAAGGCCGCGCACGCGTCATGGCGATGGCACGTGACGAGATGATCATTGACCATGCCCGTGGACTGCATGAAGGCGTAAACGGTGGTCGGCCCGACGAAGCGGAAACCTTCGGCCTTGAGCGCTTTCGAGATGGCTTTCGATACCGGCGTCTCGGCCGGCACCGACTTGAACGTGCGATGGCGATTGATCTGCGGGCGCCCGTCGAGGAAGCCCCACAGGAAGGTCGACAGCCCCATCCGCTCGGACAGCTTCAGCACGGCACGCGCGTTGTCGATCGTCGCCTCGACCTTGAGGCGGTTGCGAATGATGCCCGGATCGGCCATCAGCCGCGCGATGTCCTTGGCGCCGTAGCGCACGATGCGCTCGGGCTCGAAGCCGTGAAAGGCGCGGCGGAAGTTGTCGCGCTTCTTGAGGATGGTGAGCCAGGAGAGGCCCGCCTGAAAACCCTCCAGCACGAGCTTTTCGAAGAGGGCGCGGTCATCGGGCTGCGGCACACCCCACTCCTCATCGTGGTAGCGCGCATAAATCGGCTCGGCGATGCCGGCCCAGGGACAGCGCACGATCTCGGCGACCGTCATGGCGTCGTGACCGCAGCCGGGGCGAGCTCGAAGCGCGCCCAGCTCGGCTTCCCGAGCTTGACGGGAACGCCACCGGCCGTGAGCGGCTCGCCTTTGGCGACAGCTTCCGCGGCCCGGTCGAGGCGCACGAGTGCGAGCGCGTGGCGGCCAGATGTGGAGCCGACCTTGCCGATGGCGGCGGCCCCGGCATGTACCTCGGCACCCGGAGTGAGGGGCGCGTCGGCCATGAGCGGCACGACGCGTTTGCGCACGGCCGCGCGATTCTGCATGCGGCTCACCACCTCCTGGCCGACGAAGCAGCCTTTGGTGAAGGACACGCCGCCGAGCTGGTCCATGTCAGCCTCGTGCGGGAAGGCGTCTGCGAACGCGTAGTCCTTGCCGCCCTCCGGAACGCCGAGGGCGATGCGGTGCGCATGGTAGTCGGCGGCGGCCGCCTCGGTGCCTGCGCTGCCGGCAGGAGTGAAGCGCGAATCGCCAAGGATGCGGATGCCGAGTTGCGGCAGGCGCGGATCCGGGAATGAGACGGAGGCGTCTCCCGCCTCGAGGTCGGGCGAATCCCCGCCCCATGCGACGAACACACGATATTCGCCGCTGGCGTCCGTGATTTCCGCCTTCGCCCGCAATCGGTACATCGCGAGCCGCCGGGCGAGTTCCGCGGTCTTGTCGGCGGCGGTCTCCAGAAGGAAGCCGCCGGGCGCCGTGACGACGAAAAAGTCGAACAGGATCTTTCCCTGCGGCGTCAGCAGGGCCGCGTGGAGGGCCGGCCGCGTTGCAAGCAGCCCCATGTCGTTCGTGATCACGCCCTGCAGCAGCTTTGAGGCATCCTCGCCGGCGACGCGCACGACGCCGCGGTCCGCCAAGAAGGCGATCCTTGTGCCTGCCGGGGGGTGCGTCATGCCGGGTCTCTGGGTGGCCTCGCCAGTCTGAACACGTAAGCGCGTCGGGCCCATCAGGCAAGCACAGGCGCCTGCGGTGCGCGATCCTGCTGACAGGTCTCAACCCGGACCTAGAAGGACACGCACGAGAGGCCGTCCACCCGCATCACGCTCTCCTGGCCGAACTGGGCCTTGTAGGCCTGCCGGATCGCCTCGATGCGCGCCTCGCTGCCGGCGTCGGGCCGATACCAGATCGCGAGCACACGCGAGGGCTCGCGAGCGATCTCGCCGGACCGGCCGCGCCATTGCCCGTAGCCGGCGACCACCGTCAAGCCGTCGGGAAAACGCGGGGTCACCTCGCCGGCGAGGAAGGCCCGCCATTCCTCCTCGCTGACGACGCCGCCGCCCTGCCTGCCGAGACCGAACAGCAGCTCCAATCGCGCAAAGCTCGCGGCCCCGGCGCGGCAGGCCTGCCCAGGATCGCCGACCATGAACCGGTAGGCGGCAAGCGCACCGGCTCCCAGCGCCATGCAGGCCACAACGAGCGCGGGCCATCTGAGATACTGCACCATTCGTCACCCGACCGGCTCGATGGCATCGGTCATCGCCGCCGTGTTAGCGTACGCGTCGGTCAAGGTCAGCCCCGCGGAGTGTCCATCATGGCCGAATACAGGCTCCATTGCTTCTGCCAGTCGGGCAACTCCTACAAGGTGGCACTGTATCTCACCTGCGCGGGGCTGGATTGGGAGCCCGTGTTCGTCGACTTCTTCAAAGGAGCGACGCGCGAGCCTGCCTGGCGTGCCAACGTCAACGAGATGGGCGAGGCGCCGGTGCTCGAGACGGAGGGGAAGAAGCTCACCCAGTCGGGGGCCATCCTTCTTCATCTGGCGCGAAAGACAGGAAAGTTCGCATCCGCAGGCGAAGACGCCGGCAGCGAGGTGCTGCGCTGGATCCTGTTCGACAATCACAAGTTCACGAGCTACTTCGCCACCTACCGCTTCCTGCGCGCGTTCGCGCCGCAGGCTCCCGATCCCGGCGTGCTGGCCTTCTTCAAGGCGCGCTTCGATGGTGCCGCCGGCATCGTCGACAAGCACTTGGCCGGCGCGAAGTTCATCGTCGGGGACACACCGACCGTCGCCGACTTCTCGGTGGCCGGCTACGTGTTCTATCCCCTCGAGGAGCACGGCTACGACTGGAAGGCCACCCATCCTCATATCCATGCCTGGATGGATCGTCTCAGGGCGCTGCCGGGATGGAAAGATCCCTACGCGCTGATGCCGGGCGAGCGCATCAAGCCCCTGCGGTAGCCCCGCCATGACCATCTCGACGCGACTGACCGAGCGCCTCGGCATCACGCATCCGATCATCAGCGCGCCGATGGACCTGATCGCCGGCGGGCGACTGGCAGCCGCCGTCTCCGCGGCCGGCGGACTGGGCCTGCTCGGCGGTGGCTACAGCGATGAACCCGAGTGGTTCGATCGCGAGTTTGCGGCCGCCGGAAACCAGGCAGTCGGCTGCGGCTTCATCACGTGGGCGCTGCGCGCGCGCCCCGAGCTTCTCGACCGCGTCATTGCGCGCAAGCCGAAGGCCATCTTCCTCTCCTTCGACGACCCCGAGCCGTTCGCCGGGCGCATCAAGGCCGCCGGCATTCCGCTCTTTTGCCAGCTACAGACGCGTGCCGACGCCGAGCGGGCCCTCGACTGCGGCGCCGATGTCATCGTCGCCCAGGGCACCGAGGGCGGGGGTCACGGCGGCATCCGGGCAACCCTCACCCTCGTTCCCGAGATCGCCGACCTCATCGCCAGCCGCGCGCCGCAGACACTGCTCTGCGCGGCCGGCGGGATCGCCGACGGCAGAGGATTGGCGGCGGCGCTGATGCTGGGGGCGGACGGCGTGGTGGTCGGCACCCGGTTCTGGGCTTCCAGGGAAGCTCTTGTGCATCCCAACCTGCACGATGCGGCTGTCGCGGCCGGCGGCGACGACACCGCGCGGCAGAGCGTGCTCGATATCGTGCGGGGCCGGCCCTGGCCGGCACGCTACACGGGCCGCGTGCTCAAGAACGCCTTCGTGCGCGAATGGCTGGGCCGCGAGGAGGAGCTGCGGAGCGCCAGAGACGAGCAGGCGACGCGCTATCGCGCCGCCGCGGCCGCCGGCGACACCACGATAGCGGCGACGATCGTCGGCGAGGCCGTGGGCCTCATTCACGCCATCGAGCCGGCCGGCAGGATCGTGGAACGGATGGTCGCCCAGGCCGAGACCGCGCTGCGTCGCGGCGCCGCGCTTGCAGGCTAGCGGCAGGTGTGAACTAAGGCCGCTGAGGATAGCGCAGCGGGGCGTCGTCGGCCGGCACGATCATCTTGCCGATCGGCCACAGCGCCAGCCCGGCGAGCTTCAGATGCGCCCAGGCGAACGGAATGCCGATGATGGTCACCGCCAGCACGATCGCAAACACGAGGTGGCCGAGGGCCAGCCACCAGCCAGCCAGCAGCAGCCAGATGATGTTGCCGATGTCACCCAGCGGCCCCGTGCCGAGATCGTGAACCCCGGTGTAGGCCTCGCGCGACACGGCCTTCTGCCCGAAGGGGAGCAGGGTGTAGAGGCCGATGTTGAATGCCGCGCGGGTCCACGGCAGGCCGAAGATGGTGATCGCCATGACGATGGCGGCGACCCCCCACGCGACCGCCATCCACAAGCCGCCGAAGACAAGCCACACGACGTTGAGAAGGAGGGAGACAGGCGACATCCCAGTGTCCAGGGTTCCAGGGTTGACGATACGCTGTTGGCCAGGGTGAGCCGGCACGTGAGGGCAGATATGCTCGCAGTTGCTGCGGAAACAAGGGCCGTGCCTGCGCGCCCGGGGGCGAGACCCCTGCGTCCACCGGCTTGCGGCAACCGGCCGACCTGGACCGTTGGCTATCCAACTCCCGCCATTGACGCTTGAATCGCGGTTCGCCGTCCAAGAGAATCGCCAATCGAGGATCAGCACGGGGTTTCATGCCTGCCGGCAAGCCAAGCTCGGAGGCGAGTGATCTCGCCGACCTGACGCAGCTCGTGGAACGCATGCGAGCCGGCGAGCGGCGCGCCATCTCGCGCGCCGTCACGGAGCTCGAACGTCTGTCTGCCGTCGCGCCGCGCCTCCTGCAAGCCATGCAGGCACATCTCGGGCACGCGCTCGTCGTCGGCTTCACCGGGCCGCCGGGGGCGGGCAAGTCCACGCTCGTCAACGCCTACACGCAGCACGTGCGGAGCCGGAACAAGACGGTGGGCATCATCGCCGTCGATCCCTCGAGCCCGGTCTCGGGCGGCGCCATCCTCGGCGATCGCGTCCGCATGACCGCCACGCTCGACGACGACGGCGTGTTCATGCGTTCGCTGGCGAGCCGCGGCCACCTGGGCGGGCTGTCGCCTGCCGCCGTGCGCGTGATCGATGCGCTGGACGCCTCCGGCAAGGACGTGATCCTCATCGAGACCGTCGGCACCGGGCAGAGCGAGATCGACGTTGCCGAGGTGGCGGACGTGCGCGTGCTGGTCACGGCTCCCGGCCTCGGCGATGACATCCAGGCCATGAAGGCCGGCCTCATCGAGATCGCCGACGTGATGGTGGTCAACAAGTCCGACCGCGAGGGTGCAGAACGGACGGCG
>DATFCC010000048.1:0-2675 GCA_035253505.1 Hyphomicrobiaceae bacterium | reverse complement strand
TGCACCATCTGCAGGAAGCGGTCGCGGTAGCTCGAGTCCTGCTCGAACACACCGCTGAACCGCGTCGTAATCGTGGACACGCCGGGCTTGTGGATGCCGCGCGTCGACATGCACTGATGCTCGGCTTCGATCAGCACCGCCACGCCGCGAGGCGCCAGCGCCAGCTCGATCGCATCTGCAACCTGTGCCGTCAGCGATTCCTGCGTCTGCAGGCGCTTGGCGAAGATGTCGACGGCGCGGGCCAGCTTGGACAGGCCGACGACACGGTTCTCCGGCAGGTAGGCGATATGCGCCACGCCGATGAATGGCGCGATGTGATGCTCGCAATGGCTTTCCACGCGGATGTCGCGCAGCATGACCATGTCGTCGTAGCCCGCCACATCCTCGAAGGTGCGCGACAGCACGTCGACCGCGTCGGCGCCGTATCCCGAGAAGTATTCCTCATATGCAGCCGCAACTCGCCGCGGCGTATCCCGCAGGCCTTCGCGCTCGGGATCGTCTCCCGCCCAGGCGAGCAGCGTGCGGACGGCTTCCTCAGCTTCGGTCCGCGACGGACGCCGGACAGGACGGCGCCCGCCCGCAGGCGAGGCGGAAGTCTTCTTGAGCGTTTGATCCATGATGTTCCTGCTGTTCAACCGGTCTCGCTGACACGGACGCCAGCATACGGCTGCCTTGCAAATGGCGCCTCAGGACGCGATATCAAGCTGGTGCCGCCCACGGTTGCAAGCGGCTACAACGGGTATCTGCCGGGCTATAGTATGTCGGGTCCGTCCGTGCAAGGGAAGCGAAGAGGCCGCAGGAGCCGATGACCGACCTGAACGAGATCTACAACGCCCGCATCATGGAGTTGGCGGCAGATATTGGCCCGGCTCGGCGGCTCGCCGACCCCGATGCCACGGCATCGGCGCATTCCAAGCTGTGCGGTTCCACAGTGGTCGTCGACCTCAAGGTGCGTGACGGCCACGTGACGGACTACGCCCAGACCGTCAAGGCGTGCCTTCTCGGCCAGGCCTCCGCGTCGATCGTCGAGCACAACATCGTCGGCTCGTCGGCCGATGAGCTGAGGCGCGTGGCCGCGGAGATGCGCCGCATGTTGAAGGAGAACGGGGCGCCGCCCAACGGCCGCTGGGCCGATCTCGCCGTGCTGGAGCCGGTGCGCGAGGTGCGGGCGCGGCATGCCTCGACGATGCTGGTGTTCGACGCCGTCGAAAAGGCGCTCGACAGCATCAAGGCGAAAGAGGCAGCGACCACCTGAAAGTGCGATGCGACGAGTGCAGATCGACAGAGTGACGAAGGCCGTCGCGAGCGCACCCATCCACGTGTACCGCTGGACATTGAAGCCGTTGCTCGGTCACGAGTGCCGCCATCTGCCTACATGCTCGGAATATGCGCTCGAGGCGATCCGCATCAACGGCGCGTGGCGCGGCCTGTGGCTTACGGCATCGCGTGTGGGCAGTTGCCATCCATGGGGCACGTCGGGATACGATCCGGTGCCGGACGTGCATGCCATCCGTCACCCTTATGCGCCGTGGCGCTTCGGCAAATGCCGCCACGCGCATCGGACGCGAGACTGAGTCAACGCTCACCGAGCCGCCGCAAGCGCTCGGCCGCTTCCGGCGCGCCGAGCTCCCGCGCACGTTCATACCAGCGGCGGGCAGTCTTGATGTCGCCCGCAATGCCGAGCGCGCCCAGGCGCGTCAGCTCATCCGGATCGAATGAGGCCGCCATGGCCAGCGCGCCTTCATGCAATCCGGCATCCACGCCACGCTGATAGTACAGGCGCGCGGTCGCCACATCGCCCTCCGCAAGAAGCTCGTTGCCTTTGGCGACAAAGCGCAGCGCACGCCGCTGTTCCTCGGTGCGTGCGGGAGCCGCGGGTGTGCTTGGTGCAATGGACCGGCCGGTCGATCCCGTCGAACCTTTCTCGGGCGTTGTCGAAACCGAAGGGCCGATCGATGCCACCGCCTTCGGCTGCGGCTGGGCCTTCTCGTTGCCGGCCGCCAGCGCGGCCCCAACGACGAGTGTCGACTTCGCCTCGGTGAGCACCACGCCCTCGACGGTGACGAGCGCCACGACGATCTCCGAGCGTCCGGAAAGGCCGACAGGCACGGTCATGCGCAACGTCGGCAGACCCGCAAATGGCACCGCCCAGGCTCCCGGCGCGATCGAATGGCCCTCCGAGAGCGAAACCGCCGCCGGCAGGCCGCGAATGCGCACGAACGTGTTCTTGGGCAACGCATCGGCAGGCCCGACCTGGATCGGCAGCGGCGTCTCGCCGGCCGGCTCCGCCAGGATGAGCGTGCCGACGTTGATGGCGAAGGCGGGCTGACCACGCATTTGCACAAGGACGACGAATGCGTTCGGCGTGCGATGCGAAGCGGATGGCGCATGCCGCACGGGCTGGAACGTCGTGATATTGGCAGCGGCAGCCGCGCCAGGCGCCCCGGCGGCAACCGCCAGCGCCATCAGGTATCCGGACGCCCAGGCCGTGGAGCGGCCGGAACGCGCATCATGCGCACGGCGGCCCGCCGCCCTTCCGGCGCCGCCCTCTACGTTGCCACCCGTCGTGCTCTGCACGGCACTCCCCTGAGATTGCCCACCCGCCATGGGCAGCGTCGCAATCCATGCCCGCCTATTGTTTCGTTTGCTGCCTGCTCCACTCCATGAACTTCTGA
>DATFCC010000047.1:0-8198 GCA_035253505.1 Hyphomicrobiaceae bacterium | reverse complement strand
GAGGTGGAGCGCCAGGCGTTGAGCGGAGGCGTGCCCGCCAATGCCCCGGCAGCGGTGCGCGGCGACTATCCCGACTGGCTGGAGCCGTCTTTCGCCCGTGCCTTCGGCGAGGCTGCGGGCGAGGAGGGCGCGGCACTTGCGCGCCGCGCCCCCGTCGACCTGCGGGTCAACACCCTGAAGGCCGACCGTGACAAGGTCCTCAAGGCGCTGGCGCGGTTTGCGCCGATCGTCACACCGTTCTCACCCGTCGGTGTCCGCCTGCCGGCACCGGACGGGCCGGGCCGGCAACCCAATGTCGAGGCCGAGATCGGCCACGGGCGCGGCTGGTACGAGGTGCAGGACGAGGGCTCGCAACTCGCGGCACTGATGGCCGCGGCCGCGCCGCGCGAGCAGGTGCTCGACATCTGTGCAGGCGCCGGCGGCAAGACGCTGGCCTTCGCCGCCGCCATGCGCAACACCGGGCAGATCTATGCCTACGACGAGGATGCGACGCGGCTGCGTCCGATCCTGGAGCGGCTGAAGCGGGCGGGCGCCCGCAACGTCCAGGTGCTGCCTGCAGGCGACGAGGCGGCCCTCGCCGCGCTCGGACCTCGGTTCGACCTGGTGTTCATCGATGCTCCTTGCACGGGCAGCGGCGCATGGCGGCGCCGGCCGGACGCCAAGTGGCGGTTGAAGCCCGCCAACCTGGCGCAGCGGGAAGAGGAGCAGGCGCGGCTGCTGGAGACCGGCGCCGCGCTGGTCAAGCCGGGAGGGCGGCTCGTCTACGCCACCTGCTCCGTGCTGCCGCAGGAGAACGGCGACCGGGTCGCCGCCTTTCTCGCGAACCATTCCGGCTTCGAGACGTTACCGTGGCGCGAATCATGGGCGAGAGGGGTGAGCGGTGATCCGCCCCCGCCCTCCGCGGACGGAAGCGATGCGACCCTATTGCTCACGCCGGCACGCCACGGCACCGATGGCTTCTTCATCGCCACCCTCCTGCGGCGAAATTAGATCGGGAGTCGCCGGCGTGTCGCCGCTTGCACGAAGTGGTCATCGTCCACAGATAAAAGTTTGACAGGGAAAATCGACAGACTAAGGATCGCGTTTTGTCGAGATCGCTGCGGTCTCGGGTCGGTCGACCGGCAACAGGTCAGCGCCGGGGGATGGGTGCGGTACCCCCTCCGGCTGCGGCAAGCCGGTAGCAAGGAGGACAGCCGTCCACCATGGTGATGCCTGCACGGGCCAAGCGCCCTCGACGACTGGCTTCGCGTTCGTGTCTCGGTCCCGTGGCAGACCTCGAGGCGCACCTTCCGGAAGAGTGGTGGCGGAAGCTTTTCAACGCACTCTATGTGAAGACCGACGGCGACGTCGTCGAGAACCGCGAGAACACCCGCCGCGAGGTCGATTTCATCATCGCCGCGGCCAAGATCACCCCGCACAGCCATATCCTCGACCTGTGCTGCGGCCAGGGCCGCCACTGCCTGGAGCTCGCCCGGCGCGGGTTTCGCAACGTCATGGGCCTCGACCGCTCGCGCTATCTGGTCCGGCTGGCCAAGAAGCGGGCGCAGAACGAAGGCCTCCACGTGCTCTTCAAGGAGGGCGACGCGCGCAACCCGCGGCTGCCCGAGAACAGCATGGATTGCGTTGCCATCATGGGCAACTCGTTCGGCTACTTCTCCAACAAGCAGGATGACGAGAAGGTTCTTACCGCGGTCGGCAAGATCCTGCGCCCGAGCGGCCAGCTCGTGCTGGACATCACCGACGGCGGCCACATGCACGAGAACTTCGAGAGGCGCTCGTGGGAGTGGATCGACGAGCACCACTTCGTCTGCCGCGAGCGGTCGATCAGCCAGGACGGCGAGCGGCTGATCTCGCGCGAGGTGATCGTCCATGACGAGATGGGCGTGATTGCCGACCAGTTCTATGCCGAGCGGCTCTACACGCGCGAGAGCATCAGCAAGCTGCTCGAGAAGACGGGCTTCCGCAACATTCGCCATCATGGCCACGCGGAGGCGCTGTCCGATCGCGACCAGGACCTGGGCATGATGGCCCGGCGCATCCTGCTCACCGCCGACGCGCCCCACCTCCCGGCCCGCAAGGGTCGGGGCAAGCTGCAGGCGATCGATGTCACCGTGCTGCTGGGCGATCCCCGGCTGCCGGATCAGGTGAAACGCAACGGCACCTTCAATCCCGAGGACCTGGATACCGTCGGGCGGTTGCGCGACGCGCTGTCCGAGCTGCCCGCCTTCAAGTTCACCTACCTCAACAACCACGGCACGCTGGAGCGCGACCTCTCCGATCTCAGGACCGATCTCGTCTTCAACCTGTGCGACGAGGGCTGGAACAACGACCCATTCAAGGAGCTGCACGTACCCGCCCTCCTGGAGGTGCTGGGGATCGGCTACACCGGGGCCGGCCCGGCCGCGCTTGCCGCCTGCTACGACAAGGGCCTGGTGCGCGCCGTCGCCCATGGCCTCGACGTGCCGGTGCCGCTCGAAAGCTATGTACGGCCGGGCGACCAGGGCGCCACGCTCCCTTCCGTGTTCCCGGCGCTGCTCAAGCCGAACCAGGGTGACTCAAGCCAGGGCATCACCAAGGACTCGGTCGTCTCCAACGAGAAGGCGCTGCTCGACTACCTGGATCGCCTGCGCGCCGATTTCCCCAAGCGCGGCGTGCTGGTGCAGGAGTTCCTGACGGGGCCGGAGTACTCGGTCGGCCTCATCGGCAACCCCGATCATGGCCTGCGCGCGCTGCCGGTGCTGGAAGTCGACTACACCAAGCTCGATCCGAACCTGCCGCAGATCCTGGGCTACGAATCGAAGTGGGAGCCGGACAGCCCCTACTGGACCCAGATCAAGTATCGCGAGGCGACGCTGGCCGATCAGACCCAGCAGCAGCTCATCGATCACTCGACGCGCCTGTTCGAGCGGCTCGGCTGCCGCGACTACGCCCGCTTCGACTACCGCACCGATGCGAAGGGCGAGATCAAGCTGCTCGAGGTCAATCCCAACCCGGGCTGGTGCTGGGACGGCAAGATGAACATCATGGCCGGCTTCGCGGGCATGCGCTACGCGGAGATGCTCTCCCATATCCTGCAGGCCGCGGTGGAGCGGCTGGGGGTGGTCGGCAAACCCGCCCAGCAGGTCGCTGCCGGGCAGGCCGTGGCCGCCGAGTAACTGGCCGCGAGCCTTCTCCCTTTCTTGAACGGCCGCGGTGCTCTTCGGCTGCGACGCGGGTGCACGGTGGGCGCATGGCCTCCGCCTCCCCTTGGAACGTCATCCGCGCGCAGGCGGGGATCCACGCAAGCCAACCCGATGCACCATCGGCTGCCACAAGCACTTGGCGTGGATGCCCACCTTGGTGGCATGGCGTCAGCGGGTAGCGAGCGCATCGCCGGCTCGGCGGCAACTGCGGTTGTCTGGACAGATCCCCTCTCCCCATTTCTTCAATGGGGAGAGGGATAGGGTGAGGGGCAGCCTGTTGCACCAGCGTGACGTGTGACGCGGACCCTCACCTCGCGCCGGAGAAGGTCGCGGCCATATTGCCCGAGGCCGGCGGCGCAGCGGGCGCATGGTTGGTCGGCGGCGGGGTCCTGGCCGGCATGCCGCCTGCGGATTGCCGATGCCGCCGCTTGGTGCGAACATTGCCGGCCCCTGCAGGGAGACGGCCATGATCTACGAGTTCCGGACCTACACGTTGCACCCGCGCACGCTGCCCGAGTTCATCAAGCGCTGGGTGCCGATGATCGACAAACGCCAGACATACTCCAAGCTGGCCGCCTTCTGGTACACGGAGATCGGGCCGCTCAACCAGGTCATCCACGTATGGCCGTACGAGAATGTGCTCGAGCGCGGCAAAATCCGGGCCGCGGTCGTCAAGGACAAGGTGTGGCCGCCGCCGACGTCCGAGTTCATCACCGACATGAAGTCGGAGATCTTCGAGCCGCTGCCCTTCTCGCCCGCACTCGAGCCCTCCAACAACGGCCCCTACTTCGAGATGCGCACCTATACCCTGCCGCCCGGCGGCATCCCGGACATGGCCGCGCGCTGGCAGGAGCACCTGCCCTCTCGCACCAAGCTGTCGCCGCTCACGGGCGTGTTCACGTCCGACATCGGCGGGCTCAACCAGTGGATGCACATCTGGGCGTACAAGAGCCTCGACCAGCGCGCCGAGGTGCGCAAGAAGGCGGTCGAGAGCGGTGTGTGGCCTCCGCCCGGCGGCAAGCCCTCGCTCAAGCAGGAGAACAAGATCCTGCTCGCGGCGCCCTTCTCGCCGATCAAATAGAGGATGGGTCGTCGGCGGCGTCCGACTCCGAACGCCAAGTGTCACGGTCGGGCTTGTCCCGACCATCCATCGCACCGCAAGCTCCGGCGTCTGACGATGACTGGATCCTCGGGACAAGCCCGAGGATGACAACGCAGGGGCGCGAGCGATCGAATGGGGGATTGCCATGCGTTGCGAAGTCGTTGCCATCGGCACCGAGCTGCTGCTCGGCATCATCGTCGACAGCAATTCCGCCTGGATCGGGGAGCAGTTGGCGCTGGCCGGCATCGACTCCTACTTCCAGGTGAAGGTGGGAGACAACTTCGGCCGCATCGAGGGCTGCATTCGCCAGGCCCTCGAGCGCAGCGACGCGGTGATCTGCTGCGGCGGCCTCGGCCCCACCCAGGACGACATCACCCGCGACGTGATCGCCCGCGTCATGGGCGTCGGGATGCGGCGCGACGAGGCGATCGCCGCGAAGATTCGCCACATCTTCGAGTCGCGCGGGAGGGTGATGTCGGAGAACAACCTGCTGCAGGCCAATATCCCCATCGGCGCCTCGCCGATCGCGCAGATGCCGGGCACCGCGCCGGGCCTCGTCTGCCCGGTCGGCGGCAAGGTCATCTATGCCGTGCCCGGCGTGCCGAGCGAGATGCGCGAGATGTTCCTCGGCACCATCCTGCCGGATCTGCGCCGCCGCTCGGGCCAGTCGGCGGTGATCAAGAGCCGCGTGCTGCGAACCTGGGGCATGAGCGAATCCGGCCTGGCCGAGGTGCTGGAGAAGCGGTTCAACGAGCTCGACAAGCTCGGCAACCCGACGATTGCCTTCCAGGCCAGCGGCATCGACGGCATCAAGGTGCGCGTGGTCGCCAAGTGCGATGACGAGGCCACCGCCGCACGCCTGCTCGACGCGGAGGAGAAACTGATCCGCGGCCTGCTGGGCGATGTGGTGTTCGGCATCGACGAGGAGTCCATGGAAACGGTCGTGCTCGGCCTCCTGCGCCGCAAGGGCCTCACCTTCGCCGCCGCCGAGACCATCACCGGCGGCATCCTGTCCGCGCGCATGAGCGCGGCAGACATGGCCATGGAGACCTTCCGCGGCGCCAGCATCGCGCCCGAGATCGGCCCCGCCGGCGGGCCGCCGGACAAGCGTGTCCAGGCGGCCGCGGCCAAGGTGCGCTCGGAATTCGGCACGCGCGTCGGGCTCGCCGCCGTCGCGCCGGAGGCGGCCGAAGGGTTCGGGCCGGGTGCGGTGTTCCTCGCCGCCGATATCGATGGGGCGTGTCACGTCGAGAAGATGCTGCAGCCGCCCGACCGCCGCCGCATGCGGGAGTTCTCGGTGATCAGCCTGCTCAACCTGCTGCGCAAGCACCTGTCGGCTTGATGTATGTAGGGCGCAATAGTCGTCAGCCGCATTGCGCCGAGGAACGGGTCGAGCGGCGCAATACGCTTCGCTATTGCGCCCCATCCAATACGGAGCACGGGATATGAAACTCGGCATCACGCTGCCTTTGATCGACATCCAGGGCGATCCCACGACCGTTCGCGACTTTGCCCAGGCCGCCGAAGGCATGGGCTACCACCACCTGGGTGCGCCCGACCATGTGCTCGGCGCCAACGTCGCCAATCGGCCCGACTGGGGCAACCGCAATACCTCCAAGGACTTCTTCCACGATCCCTTCGTGATGTTCGGCTTCCTCAGCGCCTGCACGAGCCGCATCGAGTTCTCGACCCAGGTGATGATCCTGCCGCAGCGGCAGACCGCACTCGTGGCCAAGCAGGCGGCGTCGCTGGACGTGCTGTCGGGCGGGCGGTTCCGCTTCGGCATCGGCATCGGCTGGAACGCGGTCGAATACGTCGGCCTCAACGAGAGTTTCAAGAACCGCGGCAGGCGCTCGGAGGAGCAGGTGGAGGTGATGCGCGCGCTGTGGGCGGAGCCGCACGTCACCTTCAAGGGCCAGTGGCACACCATCGACGATGCCGGCATCAACCCGCTGCCGACCAGGCGCCGTATCCCGCTCTGGTTCGGCGGGCACGAGGACGCCACGCTGCGCCGCATCGCCAAGTGGGGCGACGGCTGGATCATGCTGGCGCACCCCTGCGGACCCGTTGCCGATGCGGAGTTCGCCAAGCTGCGCGGCTACGTGAAGGAAGCGGGGCGCGATCCCAAGTCCGTCGGCCTCGAGGTGTGGGTGTCGACCGGCGAAGGCGGGCCGGACGATTGGCGCAAGCAGTTCCTGGCCTGGAAGGCAGCCGGCGTGACCCACGTCACCGTCAACAGTTGCTACAGCCGCGGCCCGCACAAGCGCATCGCCGGCCGCACGATGGCCGACCACATGGCGGCCATGAAGCAATATCGGGAAGCCGTCGCCGATCTGCTGTGATCGGGCAGGCGTCAGGAGGAGACATGATCAAGTGCCGCAACGCCGATGTCGCCGCGGTCGCCATCAAGGCCGTCGAAGGCAAGCCGATGTATGGCGGCGATATGCTGGTCAAGCCGCTCATCAAAGGCGACGAGATGACGTTCCTCGAGATCCACTACAAGGCCGGTGTCGGCGCGCCCTTGCACACGCATACGCATGAATCGATCGCCTACGTCGTCAGCGGCAAGGTGAAGTCGACCGTCGGCTCGGAAGCGTTCGTCATGGGCCCGGGCGATGTCTGCCGGCATCCCAAAGGCGTCCTGCACGGATTGGAAGCCATCGAGGATTCGGTGGTCGTGGAGATCAAGGCGCCGGCTCCGGACATCGCCGCCTTCTTCGCCACGCGCCGCTGATAGCGAGCATGCTAACGGGTGGTGGCTTCTTGTTCTGGACCGGCGCTTCGAGCAAAGCGGTGGCCGGCAGCCTCAGCGCTTGTAGAGGCCCATGATCGCGGCCCTGGCCAGCGTGTTGAAGTTGAGCTGGAAGCCGACGATGGCGGCAGAGGTGTCGGCTTTCACCGGCAGGCTGTCGGCACTGACGGCGAACACCGTGAACAGATAGCGGTGCGGATGGTCGCCAGGCGGCGGGCAAGGGCCGCCGTAACCCGGCGCGCCGAAGTCGGTGCGCGTCTGCAGCGCCCCCGCCGGCAGCTTGGGCGACTTCGGGTTGCCGGCATCGAGCGCAAGCTCGGTGACATCGGGTGGTATGTTCACGACCAGCCAGTGCCAGAAGCCGCTGCCCGTGGGTGCATCCGGATCGTAGCAGGTGACGGCAAAGCTCTTGGTCCCCGCCGGCGCACCCGACCAGCTCAGATGCGGGGAGGCATTGCCGCCGGCGCAACCGAATCCGAAGTCGGCGGAGAGCACATGGTCGGCACCCAGGTAGTCGCCGTCCTTGAACGATTTGCTGGTGACCGAGAATGCCATGGAGTTCTCCCAGACGTATCGTTCAGGGGCACGAAGCATGCCGTCCCGTTCGCAGCGCACAGGTTCCCTCTCCCCGAAGGAGGGGAGAGGGAGAACCCGCCGTCGGCGGCCGTCCGACGCCGAAGCGACCGCCGGCCGCTATTCCTCGCGCCGCGTATCGAGACCGGTGGTGATCACCGTATCCGCCGCGGCGGCCTCGACCAGCACCTTGCAGGCCGCCGGATAGTTCGGCGGCTCGGCGCTGGCATAGCTGTAGAAACGGTCATAAGCGTCTTCCGGAACCGTGACGTTGCCGGTGTCGGGCACCTGCACCCACACGTACTCCTTGTTCCACTTGCGCTCCACGAACGGCTCGAGCGTGCAGGACTTGCATTCCGAGCTGGGTGCGGAATCCGCCTCGTAGCGATATTCGCTGCCCTCCGGCATGCTGATGCGCACGAGCTCCTTCTCGCCGGGAGCCGCCGCGGCATCCTTCAGGACCTTGCAGGCTTGTGGATAGTCCGGTGGGTTCGCGGCCGCGTATGTCTGGAAGCGATCGTAGTAGGCGTCAGGCACGCTGACGTTGCCCACCTCGGGCACCTTCACCCAGGAGAAGCTCTGGTTCCAT
>DATFCC010000046.1:0-10502 GCA_035253505.1 Hyphomicrobiaceae bacterium | reverse complement strand
AGATGAGGCAATACAACGACTTTTGACTGATGCCTGCGGGGCTGGGAGGCCAAGCCATGATCAAGTCGGAGCTCATTCAGAAGATTGCGGCTGCCAACCAGCACCTCTATCACCGCGACATCGAGCGCATCGTCAACGTTGTCTTCAACGAGATCGTCGAGGCGCTCGCGCGCGGCGACCGCGTGGAGCTGCGGGGCTTCGGCGCCTTCACCGTGAAGCATCGCGCCTCGCGCGTGGGCCGTAACCCGCGCACCGGCGCGGCGGTCTCGGTGGCCGAGAAGTTCGTGCCCTTCTTCAAGACCGGCAAGGACTTGCGCGAGCGCCTCAACACGAGCGCGTGACGATCGGCGAGATTGGTGAACGGCACGGCGCGTCGCTGCTCGCAACCTTTGCTCTTTGCAGGCGGATGCGTAGAACGTCCTCGCGTGCAGCTTGTCACTGACCGGAGCAGTCGTGCTCAGACGTGCGTGGAAATATCTCGTCGGCGTGCCGCTGGCGGCGGTTCTGCTCACCTTGGCGGTGATCAACCGCCATGGCGTGCGCCTGGTGCTCGATCCGTTCCGCCCGGAGGAGCCCGTTATCTCGCTGGTGCTGCCCTTCTATGTCTATCTCATCGGCGCCGTGCTGATCGGGGTCGTCATCGGCGGCGTGGCGACGTGGCTGGCGCAGGCGCGCTGGCGACGCAGCGCACGACGGCGCGGTGCGGAGGCGCAACGTTGGCAGGCCGAAGCCGACCGCCTCACGCGCGAGCGGCAGGCCGCCGCTGCGGCGGATCGCCAGCTCGTCGTTGCCAACCGATAGGCTTTGTCTCGGCCAGGATGGATTGGGGCGTTCGGTGCCCACACGTGTCAAAATCTGCGGACTGAAAACCGAGGCCGCGCTGGAAGCGGCGCTTTCGGCCGGCGCCGACTACGTCGGTTTCGTCTTCTTTCCTCCCAGCCCTCGCAACCTGTCGCTGGACGTTGCCAAGGCCTTGGCCGAACGGGCGCGTGGCCGGGCCAAGATCGTCACCCTGATGGTGGACCCCGACGACGCCCTGATCGCCACGATCGCGGACGCGGTGGCGCCCGATCTGCTGCAGCTTCACGGCAGGGAATCGCCGGAGCGTGTGGCGCAGGTGAAGGCGCGCTGGGCTGTCCCGGCAATGAAGGCGATCCCCGTCGAGTCGCCTGAGGATGCGCAGGCTGCCGTCCGCTACCGCGAAGTCGCCGATCTCGTGCTGTTCGACGCGCGCCCGCCGGCCGACAGCACCAGGCCGGGAGGCAACGGCGCGCCGTTCGACTGGCGCAGCCTGCTGGGCGTGGAGGCAGGCCTTCCGTTCGTACTGTCCGGCGGCCTCACCCCGGACAACGTCGGGGAGGCCATTCGCATCACGGGTGCGCCGATCGTCGACGTATCCTCGGGGGTGGAGAGTCGCCCGGGCGAGAAGGACCCCGATCTCATCCGCCGCTTCCTTCGCGCAGCAAAGGGCGTATAAGTTCCCCGCACGTGAGCCTGCGCTGTGAAGACGGGGCTCCACGCTGCTCTCATGCGCGAGCCTGACGAAGGTCATCGAGATGGCAACGACGCGAAAGCCGGCCGAGCCGAAGCTGAACACGTATCGCTCCGGTCCCAACGAGCAGGGATTCTTCGGCCTGTTCGGCGGCCGCTACGTCGCCGAGACCCTGATGCCGCTGATCCTGGAGCTCGGCCGCGCCTACGAGGAAGCCAAGGCCGATCCCGCCTTCCAGCGCGACCTCGACGCGCTCAACGCACACTACGGCGGCCGGCCGAGCCCGCTCTACTTCGCCGAGCGGCTGACTGCGCACCTCGGCGGCGCCAAGGTCTATTTCAAGCGCGACGAGCTCAACCACACCGGCAGCCACAAGATCAACAACTGCCTCGGCCAGATCCAGCTCGCCAGGCGCATGGGCAAGACGCGCATCATCGCCGAGACGGGCGCCGGCCAGCACGGCGTGGCGGTGGCCACCGTGTGCGCGCGCTTCGGCCTGCCGTGCGAGATTTTCATGGGCGCGGTGGACGTGGAGCGCCAGAAGCCTAACGTGTTCCGCATGAAGCTGCTGGGCGCCAAGGTCAACGCGGTGACGTCGGGCGCGCAGACGCTCAAGGACGCGATGAACGAGGCGCTGCGCGACTGGGTCGCCAATGTGCGCAACACCTACTACATCATCGGCACTGCTGCCGGTCCCGCTCCCTATCCGGCCATGGTGCGCGACTTCCAGTCGGTCATCGGCAACGAGGTGCGCACCCAGATGCAGGAGGCCGAGGGCCGGCTGCCCGACACGCTGGTGGCCTGTATCGGCGGCGGCTCCAATGCCATCGGCCTGTTCCATCCCTTCCTCGATGACGAGGGCGTGGCGATCTACGGCGTGGAGGCGGGTGGGCACGGCCTCGATGTCGAGAACGGTCACTGTGCGTCGATGACCGGCGGCCGTCCCGGCGTGCTGCACGGCAATCGCACCTACCTGCTGCAGAACGCCGACGGGCAGATCCTGGAGGGCCATTCGATCTCGGCGGGTCTGGATTATCCGGGCGTTGGGCCCGAGCACGCATGGCTGAAGGACTCCGGGCGCGTGAAGTACGTGGCCATCACCGACAAGGAGGCGCTGGAGGCTTTTCAGCTCTGCACCAGGCTCGAGGGCATCATCCCGGCGCTCGAGCCGTCGCACGCGCTGGCGTTCGTGGAGAAGCTGGCGCCGACACTGCCCAAGGACAACCTGCTGGTCATGAACATGTGCGGCCGCGGCGACAAGGACATCTTCGCCGTCGCTCAGCACCTGGGAATGCAGATGTGACTAAGAAAAAGCATGGTCGGCGCTACGCCGCCGGGGACCTCGTAACGCTTAGCGTCGCTGGTGGCCCCACAATGGTGGTGCATTCGGCAAAGGGAGATCAGGTTGTTTGTGACTGGTTCGATGGCAAATCGCTCTGTCGCAAGCCGTTCCATGAGAAGCAGCTGGTTTCAGGGGTTCCGACCATGAGCAATCGGGAACTAGCCCGCGCTGTCCTTGATATTCTCCGTCAAGGCGCTGAAAAGAACGGTTCAACGGATGAGGACTTGCAAAGGATCACGAATATTGTCGAGAAGAATGAGCAGAAATGACTAGGTCTGTCGTAACGATCGCCACTCCACCACGCGGCTCCCTCTCCCCCGGGGGAGAGGACGTGAGGCCATGACTTACGGCTGCGTGGCACACCCTTGCCATCAGCACGCCTCTCATGGCGCAG
The DNA here is from genome assembly GCA_035253505.1 of Hyphomicrobiaceae bacterium. GTDB lineage: Bacteria > Pseudomonadota > Alphaproteobacteria > Rhizobiales > Hyphomicrobiaceae > AWTP1-13. The sequence goes on along the minus strand of DATFCC010000046.1, from coordinate 7,274 downwards.
CCGTAAGTCATTTGGCCGAACTGGTGAGGGGCCACGCCTACGCGCCGCACGAAGGCCCCCTCATCCGGCCCTTCGGGCCACCTTCTCCCCAAGGGGAGAAGGGACTCCGCCGCGCAGTTAGAGGATAGGGAATGCTGCGCAACCTTACGTCTCTCGCAAGGGGAATGCGGCGACGACAAACGGAAGCCGAGGCGCGGCTTTGGCTTCGACTGCGCAATCGTCAGCTTGCAGGCCTCAAGTTTCGACGCCAGGTGCCTCGCGGACGTTACGTAGCGGACCTTGTTTGCGACGAAGCCATGCTGATCGTGGAAGTCGATGGATCGCAACACTGGGATAGGGAAGCCGAAGACAAGCTTCGAACGGCATACCTGCAGGGTCTCGGATACCTAGTGCTCAGGTTCTGGAACGTGGATGTCCTCCAGCATACCGACCGCGTGCTGGACCACATCCTGGAAGTCGCAACCGGGCGCAGAGATGTCCTCTCATCCGGCTCATCCCGAAAGCGAGCTTCGACGGGCCACGTTCTCCCCAAGGGGAGAGGGGTTGGTGGTGCTCGCCGCGGAGACATGCTGTGACATCTGCGTCGCGCATCGATCGCCGGTTTGCCGCGCTCAAGAAGGAGGGGCGCAAGGCGCTCGTGGCGTTCGTCACGGCCGGCGACCCGGACTACGCGACGAGCGAGAAGATCCTGTCGGGCCTTCCCAAAGCCGGCGCCGATCTCATCGAGCTCGGCATGCCCTTCTCCGATCCGATGGCCGACGGGCCGGCGGTCCAGGCGTCGTCGCTGCGCGCGCTGAAGGCCGGCCACACCATGCAGAAGACGCTCGCCATGGTGCGTGCCTTCCGCAAGCAGGACGCGGACACGCCCATTGTCCTCTTCGGCTACTACAATCCCGTCTACATCTATCCGGTCGACCGCTTCCTGGACGACGCCAAGGACGCCGGCGCCGACGGCCTCATCGTCGTCGATGTGCCGCCCGAAGCGGACGAGGAGTTGTGCCTGCCGGCCGTCGCGCGTGGCCTCAATTTCATTCGGCTGGCTACGCCCACCACGGACGACGCCCGCCTGCCGGCCGTCCTGGCGAACACGTCGGGATTTCTTTACTATGTTTCGATTACCGGCGTTACCGGCACGGCCGCCCCCGACGTGGTCGCGGTTCATTCGCACATTGCCCGTATCAGGAAGGCGACCTCGCTACCCATTGCGGTGGGTTTCGGGGTCAGGACACCGGAGCAGGCCAGAGCCCTCGCCGCTGGTGCCGACGGCGTGGTGGTGGGCTCGGCCCTGGTCAATGCGGTCAGGGACAGCCTCGGCCCCAAGGGCGAAACGACTGGAAAAACAGTGTCCAACGTCCTAGATCTGGTGAAAAGCCTATCGCAGGCGTTGCGCCCCGCCTAAGCTGGGCGCCAAATCGGCACGAGACGTACGGGCACGGGGGTCCACACCGGCTGAGGGGCCGGGAGCGGCTCAAGGAGTGCGACACGCGTGAACTGGATCAACAGCATTCGTCCCAAGATCCGTGGGTTGCTCACCACCAAAAGGGAGGTGCCGGACAACCTGTGGGTCAAGTGCCCCGACACCGGGCAGATGGTCTTCTACAAGGACCTCGAGGCCAACCAGTTCGTCATCCCCGGCTCCAACCATCACATGCGCATGGACGCGCCGAAGCGGCTGGCGCACATCTTCGACAACGCCGAGTACGAGATCGTGCCCGTGCGCGATGTCGCCCACGATCCGCTCAAGTTCCGCGACGGCAAGCGCTACAGCGATCGCCTGAAGGCGATCCGCGCCGATACGCAGCTCCAGGACGCCGTCCTGGTGGGCGAGGGCACGCTCGAAGGGCAGGAGATCGTCGCCGCGGCGCAGGACTTTCGCTTCATGGCCGGCTCGCTCGGCATGGCGGCCGGGGAAGCGGTGATTGCCGGCATGCTGCGCGCGGTGGAGAAGCGTGCGCCCTTCATCCTGTTTGCAGCCTCGGGCGGCGCGCGCATGCAGGAGGGCATTCTCTCCCTCATGCAGATGCCGCGCACGACCATCGCCGTGCAGATGCTGCGCGATGCGCGGTTGCCCTACCTGGTGGTGCTCACCGACCCGACCACGGGTGGCGTCACCGCCTCCTACGCGATGCTGGGCGACATCCACATCGCCGAGCCCGGAGCCCTCATCTGCTTCGCCGGCCCGCGCGTCATCCAGCAGACGATCCGCGAGCAGCTCCCCGAGGGCTTCCAGAAGGCCGAGTATCTGCTGGCACACGGCATGATCGACATGGTGGTGCATCGCCACCAGTTGCGCGAGACGCTGTCGCGCCTGTGCCGTCTGCTGACCGGCAGTGGCGTCGCAGCGCGCGTGCCGCGGGCGGTCGCGGCCAAGGAGAACGGCCACCTCAACGGCAGCATGATGGACGGCACTACCATCGAGTCGCTGGCGCGCTCGTACGATGACGTGCTGGACGCGAGGCCGCTCGACGACGGCGAGCGCGAAGTCACGCGCGACCCCGACAAGCCCAGAACCAAGACCGGCCCGCCCACGGCACACTGAGCCGCTTCGAACGCACAACTGCCATCCTGCGCCCGCGCGATGTGCGCGGCGCCGGCGGCCGTCGACAGCGCCGACCGCCGCGCATCTGTGGGCGCGGCGGGAAGCCGGCGCCCATTTCCCTTTAGCAATGCCACGCCGGTGTGGTAGGGGGCAGCATGTCCACGAGCCAGGAAGTGCTGGAAGCCCTCAAGGCGCTGCATCCCAAGCGCATCGACCTCTCGCTTGAGCGCATCGAAGTGCTGCTGGCCAAGCTCGGCAGTCCGCACGAGCGGCTGCCGCCGGTCATCCACGTTGCCGGCACGAACGGCAAGGGGTCGACGGTGGCGCTGCTGAAGGCCATGCTGCAGGCGGCCGGCAAGCGCGTCCATGTCTACACGTCTCCGCATCTCGTCCGTTTTCACGAGCGCATCGAGCTGGCCGGAGCCGACGGCAAGGCGCGACCCATCGACGACGCCCTCCTCGCCGACGTTCTGACGCGCACCCAGCAGGCGAACGCCGGCGCCGCCATCACATTCTTCGAGGTGACGACCGCGGCGGCGTTTCTCGCCTTTGCGGAGCGGCAGGCCGATGCCCTCATCCTCGAGGTGGGTCTGGGCGGGCGCCTCGACGCAACCAATGTGGTGGCACGGCCGGCGTTGACGATCATCACGCCCGTCTCCCTCGATCACTCCGACTGGCTGGGCGACAGCATTGCCGGCATCGCAGCCGAGAAGGCCGGCATTCTGAAGCCCGGCGTGCGGGCGGTGATCTCCCGCCAGGGGGAGGCGGCGCTCGACGTCATTCGCGAGCGCGCGAGCGCTGTTCGGGCGCCCCTGGCGGTGTGGGGCAAGGATTACGAGGCCTTCGAGCAGCGCGGCCGTCTCGTCTACCAGAGCGCCGAACGGCTGCTGGACCTGCCGCTGCCCGCGCTCATGGGTCAGCACCAGATCGTCAATGCCGGCACTGCAGTGGCCGCCGCCCTGCAGCTCAAGTCGCTCGGCATCGCCGACACGGCCATCGAGCGCGGCCTCCTGGACGTGCGCTGGCCGGCCCGCATGCAGCGCCTGGACAACGGCCCGCTGTCGCGCCTGCTGATGCCGGGGTCCGAGCTGTGGCTCGACGGTGCGCACAATGAGGCGGGAGCAGAAGCCGCCGCGCAGACCCTTGCGGAGCTCGAGGAGCGCGCGCCGAAGCCCGTCGGGCTGGTGGTGGGCATGATGGCCAAGAAGGACGCGGCGGGCTTCCTGGCGCAATTCCGCGGCTTGGTCCGCCGCGTCGCCACCGTGCCCAATCCGGGGGTCCAGGAGGCGACGCATGACCCGGTGGCACTGGCCAAGCTGGCGATCTCGGCGGGCCTCGGCGCGGACGCGGCGTCCGGCGTGGAGGCAGCCCTCGCGCGGCTGCAGAAGGTCGAGGGCCGCCCCATGCGCATCCTGATCTGCGGCTCGCTCTATCTCGCCGGCCATGTCCTTGCCCTGCAGGAGGGCGTGCAGGCGCAGACGAATTGAACTGGCGCCTCTGCTGGCGGCAATGGCGCCGACCGCCGGCGAGGCGTGACATGCGCCGGCGGATGGCTATGTTCGGCGAGCCCTCGCCAGATGGAATGCTTGCAAGATGCCGGCGACAGTCAATGTCCACGAAAGCTACGTGCCGCCCGCACAATCATGGGCCACGATCACGCCGGAGGCGGCCGGGTTCGACCCGGCGAAACTGCAGAGTGCGGTCGAGTTCGCGCTGGCCAGCGACAGCCCCTGGCCACGCAGCATGTACCACCCCGACGGCCGCTATGTCGGCAACGTCGAGTGGAACGAGACGGGTCCCTGGACCGAAATCGTCGGTGAGGTGAGGCCGCGGGGCGGGCCGGCGGGACTCATCCTGAAGGGCGGACGCATCGTTGCCGAATGGGGCGATACCTCGCGCGCCGACATGACCTTCTCCGTCGCCAAGAGCTATCTCGGCGTGCTGGCGGGTATTGCCCTGGCGGACGGGCTCATCGCCAGCATCGACGAAAGGGTCGGCGCCCGCGTGAGAGGTCCATGGTTCGCGAGCGCGCACAACGCGCCCATCACCTGGCGTCATCTCCTGCACCAGTCGAGCGAATGGCAGGGCGAGTTGTGGGGCAAGTCCGACCAGGTCGACCACAACCGGCAGACCGGCGTCGGCGCCGACCAGAGCCGCAAGGGCCAGCGCCGGGACCTGAACGCCGCCGGCACGCACTTCGAGTACAACGACGTGCGCGTGAACCTGCTGGCGCTCTGCCTGCTGCAGCTCTTCGGCCGGGCGCTTCCCGACGTCTTGCGGGCGCGTGTAATGGACCCGATCGGCGCCTCGGCCGCCTGGGAATGGCATGGCTACGAGACCTCGTGGACGGACGTGAAGGGGCAGCGCGTACAGTCGGTTGCCGGCGGCGGGCATTGGGGCGGGGGCATGTTCATCTCCGCCCGCGACCACGCCCGCCTTGGGCTGCTCATGGCGCGCAGCGGCCGTTGGGGGGAGCTCGAGATTCTTCCCGCGTCCTGGATCCGCGAGGCGTTCGCGCCGTCGCCGACCAACGCCAGCTATGCTGCATGTGGTGGCTGAACCAGGGGCCGGCGGCCCGGCCGAGCGCCCCCGCTTCCAGCGTGTTCGCGGTCGGGGCGGGCACCAACATGATCTGGATCGACCCGGATCACGACCTCGTCGCCGTCATGCGCTGGATCGACGGAAAGGCCGTCGGCGAGTTCATGGCCCGGGTGATGTCTGCCTGGCCGGCGCGGCCTTAGCACCGCTCTATTCGCGCGCGCTGACGACACCGCTGACCAGGTTCTCCTGCAACAGCAGAGCGGCATCGATCATGGTCTGGCGCTGCGCCGGCTCCTGGCGCATAGCCATGGCGTCGATGGCGGCGGCCAGCTCGCGCGCGGCACTCTCGGCGGCATCGATGTCCACCGCCTCGAAGCCGATCCGGGCACCGGGCCGCAGCCGGCCGAGCCCCGGGATGTCTGCCGAGATGACGGTGGCGATTTTGGGATAGCCGCCCGTCGTCTGCCGGTCCGCGAGCAGAATGATCGGCAGCCCGTTGCCGGGCACCTGGATGGAGCCCAGTGCCGTGCCGTCGGAGACGATGTTGTAGCCCTTGCGCGAATGCTCGAGCACCGGACCGTCGAGACGCATGCCCATCCGGTCCGACGCCTGCGAGATCACGAACTCGCTGTCCAGCAGGGTACGCAGCCCGGCTTGCGTGAAATGGTCGTCCTGCGGCCCCAGCACGATGCGCACTCGCGAGGGAAGCGACAGGTCGGGTCGCGGCAACCGCATCTCCTGGCGTTCGGCGGCAGCCGGCTGCCGCAGCGGCAGGGCGTCGCCCGCCTGCAGCGCCCGGCCGTTGAAGCCGCCGATGCCGCCGCGCACGAGCGTCGACTGGCTGCCGAGCACGCAGCCCACGTCGAATCCGCCCTCGACCGCGAGGTAGGCGACGGCGCTGCCTGCCAGTGCGCCGATCTTGAGCGTTTGGCCGCGCGTCAGGCGCACGCTCTCGAAGGCTTGGACGCGCAGGCCGGGGGACCCCGCATCGTCAGCCAGTATCTCCAGCGTCGCCGTGCCGCCGGCAAGTGCGACGCGGACGCTGTCGGCTTCCACTTTCAGGGTCGGGCCGTGATAGGCGATCTCTAGGGCACCCATGCCGGCCGGGTTTCCCACCAGGAGGTTGGCAATGCGCAGGCTGACGTGGTCGAGGGCGCCGGAAACGGGGACGCCGAGACGCAGATGGCCGCTGCGGCCAAGATCCTGGAGGGTGGTCATGAGGCCAGGAGCCGCGACCTGCAATGCGGCCCTCATGGGGCGCGGTCTCGCAGCACCTGGCCTTCGGGCGACAGGCGCAGGGCTCCGGATGCGGCCTCGGCCAGCATCCGCTCGTACTCGCGCACCGACAACGGTGCGAACGTGACCGTATCGCCGGCCGCAAGCAGGGCCGGCTGCGTCTGGCGCATGTCCCACAGCGGCACGGGCGTGCGCGCCAGGATGTGCCAGCCGCCCGGGCTTTCGTCGGGATAGATCACGGTCATCGACATGGCGATGGAGACGGCGCCCTTCGGCACCTTGAGGCGCGGATTCTCCCGGCGCGGCAAGCCGAAAGCCGCGGGCAGGCCGCCGAGATAGGGCAGGCCCGGCAGAAAGCCCATCATGTAGACGAGCTGCTCGCTGGAGCTGTGCTGCTCCACGACCTGGCGCACGCTGAGCCCCGTGCGCGATGCCACCTCGGCGAGGTCGTCGCCCAGGGCCTCGTCATAGCAGGCGGGAATATGCCAGCGCCGGCCGGCGATCTCAGACGCCTTCAACCCGGGAAGAAGCGGATCGATGCCGCGCTGCAACTCGGCGTGGCTGGTTTGCAGCGGGTCGTAGTGCACCATGAGCGAGCGGAACGTCGGCACCGTCTCGACGACGCCTTTGAGCTTCGCATCGTGGAGCTTGGTGGCGAGCGCCAGCACCAGCGCGCTGACGTGCCGGTCGACGCGGTCGCCGAACTCGACTACCAGGGCGGTATCGCCGGCGGCAAGAAAACGGGGCTGGGCGTTGGTCGGCATACCTGTCACCGGGCAATGGGCGCCGGCATGCCATACCGATCGCCGCATTGTCTCTTCCTTTTCGCATGGATAGTACCAATTGCGCCCCTGGACAGCGGGGCGCATAATCACAGGCCGCAAACTCGGGACGGCGGCTGGCCGGGCGCGGGACCCCGCCGTCGTGCCCGCTTTCGAGCGAAGCAAGATCCTTAACA
>DATFCC010000045.1:0-6665 GCA_035253505.1 Hyphomicrobiaceae bacterium | reverse complement strand
GGTCCGCGCCAGCACCCAGGCGATCGGGCTGACCGCGTCGTTGCCGTAGGCCTCGCCGCACCACACCGAGTGGTATCCGAGGCGCTCGGCTTCCAGCACGTTCTCCATGGGCGGGCCGCCGTTCAAACCCGCGTAGCGGAGCAGCATTCCAAGCCTCATGGCGACCTCCCGGAGATACCTGTTGTCCCGGGAAGCCTATTACATGAGGCGACGGCAGGCATGCCGGAAAATGCGCCAGAGGGAAGGCGACGGCCGCCAGCAGCGGTCGCCGCTCAAAAAGCCGGGTCCGCAGGCCTGCCGGGAATTCTCACCGTTGCGGCGCGGTGGACGTCCATGCCGGCAACGCAGCCTGCTCGTCGAACCAGCGCCGGATGTTGCCGTACTTCTCAAGGGGAATCTTGGCCGGCTGCGCATGGAACAGTGGGGCCACGACGGTGAAGTCGGCGAGCGTCAGCCGGTCGCCCGACAGGTAGCGATGGCCCTCGAGGTGCCGATCGAGGACAGCCGCGTCCTGATGAAAAAGCTCGGCACCCTGCGCCAACGCCTTCGGGTCCGGATCGTCGATCTTCATGATCTGCTTGACCAGGTTCTCGAAGATGAAAATCGTGGTGCCGCGGCTCCAATGCTGCAGGTGCCAGCTCTGCCAGCGCATGATATCGGCGCGAGCCTTGGCATCATCGGGCCAGAGCGCGGTCTGCGTTTTGGAGCCCAGATACTGCATGATCGCGCTCGACTCCCATAGCTTGAACGCGCCATCGACCAGCGTCGGCGTGCGCCCGGTCGGATTGAGCGCCAGATACTCGGGCTTGCGCTGCGCTCCCTTTGTCAGATCGACCATCGCGAGCTCGAGCGGGAGTCCCATGTGGTGAGCCGCGGCGCGCACTTTCCAGGTGTTGGGTGAGGGCGGGAATCCGTGAAGCTTCATGGCACTGCCTTTCTGGTTGAGGTGCCCCTCGTCATGCTCGCATCATCGTGCCGGCGCGGGCAGGTCTGGGCATGGTCGGCCTCCACACGCCGAAGGTCGCAAGGTTACGCGCAGCGCACCGAGGCGACCGGCGGCAGATGGGTCGCGATCGTGGACCAGGTGCGGCCGCCGTCCGTCGAGCCGAATACGTCTCCCGACGTGGCGCCGAAGTAGAGGCCCAGCGGCTTTCCTCCGTCGGTGCAGAAGGCCTGGCGCAGGATCGTCAGGTAGGCCTGCGATTGCGGCAGCCCGTCACCAAGCGCGCGCCAGCTCGAGCCGCGGTTGGCCGTCTCGTAGACGCGCACCTTTCCGTCCGGTGTCACGCGGTCCATGTCCGCCTTCAGGGGAATAACGAACGCGCGGTCGGGGTCCTCGGGGTCGATCACCAGCGGGAAGCCGAAATCGGACGGCAGCCCGCGATCGGTGCCGATGTCCTGCCAGCTCTCGCCGGCATCGTCGGAGCGATACACGCCGCCGTGGAACTGCATGTAGATGGTCGAGGGCTGGCGCGGGGCGCGGTGCATGTTGTGCACGCAGAAGGCGTGCGTGTCCGCCCGCGCCTCCTCGGGAATGTAGCGCGGCACCAGGCCTCGCACGCTTCGCCGCCAGGTCCTGCCGCCGTCGTCAGTGAGCCACACGCCGGCCGAGGAGATGCCGATGGCCATGCGCTTGGGATCGCCGGGCCACGGGCAGATCGAGTGCAGGCACAGCCCGCCGGCACCGGGCTCCCACTTCGGCCGCTCGGGCACGTTCCATAGGCCCTCGACGAGCGACCAGCTCTTGCCGCCATCGCTGCTGCGGAACAAGGCCGCGGGAGCCACGCCACACCACAGCACGCCGGCCTCGACGCCCGGCTGGACGACCCAGATGCGCTCCACGGCTGCTCCGGCGCCGGACGGGAAGGCCGGCCCCTCGGCCTGCTCCCATGGGCCGGAAGGGTCGTCGGCGTAGAAGAGATGCGGGCCGAACTGGCCGTGCGTGACGCCGGCGAAGTAGCGGCCGGTGCGCTTGTCGCGCGTGGCGAACTCGACGATCTCGCCGGGAAAGGCGCGCGCCGCCAGCTCCATAGGGCCGCCGCGCGCTCCGCGCAGCACGACCAGTCCCTTCTTGGTGCCTACGAGAAGTTCCGTCATGTCCTACCCTCCAGAAATCGCAGCAACGATGTGCAATTCGTCGTTCGCCCCAACCGGAGTCTCGAGCGGGATCGCGCCCTGCCTAAGGAACACGCGCACGTGCCGCCGCAGCACGCCCTGCTCGTCGACGACCCAGCCGCGCAGTGCGGGGTAGGCGTCCTCCAGGGCCCTGATCGCGGCCGCCGCGGTGTCGCCAGCGACCTCGACGGAGCTGAGGCCGCCAACCCGCTCGCAAATGGAGCCGGTGAGGATCAGTCTCGGCATCAGGCCGCCAGTCCATCATAGGCGCGCTGCAAGGCGGCGATGTCGATCTTGTCCATCCGCAGCATGGCGCCCATTACGCGTCTCGACCTCGCGGCATCGGTGTCCTGCAGCATGCGGCCGAGTGCCGTCGGAATGATCTGCCAGGAGACGCCAAACTTGTCCTTGAGCCAGCCGCAGCGGCCCTTCTCCCCGCCGTCTGCGGTAAGCTCGTCCCACAAGGCATCCACCTCTGCCTGGGTCTCGCACTTGACGAAGAGCGAGATGGCCGGCGTGAACGTGAAATGCGGCCCGCCGTTGAGCGCCATGAACTCCATCCCCTCGAGCTCGAATGTCACGGACATTGCGGTGCCCTTGGGCTGGGGCGCGCCGTCGCCGTAGCGAGTGACGTTCACGATCCGGGAATTCTTGAAGACCGAGGTGTAGAGGTTTGCCGCCTCCTCGGCCTTGCCGTCGAACCACAAGAATGGGCTGATCTTCTGCATGCTATTGCTCCCGTGTAAGTGCCGGTCGCACGCCATCCGCCGCTAACGCGCGGCATCATCAGATCCGGCGCCGGCGCGATATCGGTGCTTGCTCGGTCACGCCGCCTGCTTGAAGTCGCCGATCTGCGCGTCCAGCGCGCGCCTGAAGGCCGGCCTCGCCGTGCAGCGCTCGATGTAGGCGGCAAGGCGATCGTCGCTGGTGACGATGTCGGTGTGCTTGAGGATGCGCAGCACCGTGGTCATCATCAGGTCGCCCGCCGTGAAGCGATCGCCGTCGAGATAGGGCTTGTCGCCGAGCGACCTAGAGAGAGCGGCCAGGCGCCGCTGCGCGAACTCCACAGCTCCCGGCCGGCGCAGCTTGGCCCATTCCTCCTTGGCGTAGAAGATATCGATGCGCGCCACGTCCATGATGAAGGGCTCGATGGAATTGAGCGCGGCGATCAGCCACTGCGTGGCGCGCGCCCGGGCCTGCGGCTCCCTCGGCAGCAGCACCTCGCTGCGCTCGCCGATGTAGAGCACGATGGCGCCGGATTCGAAGAGTGCGAAACCGTTCTCCTCGAGGATCGGCACCTGGCCGAAGGGCTGCAGGGCGCGATATTCCAGCTTGTCCTGGTCGCCCTGGCCGAGCAGGCGCGACCTGTAAGGCAGGCCGGCCTCCTCCAGCGCCCAGCGCGCGCGCAGGTCGCGCACCTGGCCTTGAGCGAAATCCGGAACCCACTTGAAGGCGGAAATCGTGATCATCTGATGCACTCCTTTGGTCTCTTGGCATCCTTATCGCGGCAGAGCCGCCTACGCGGGTTCTGCCCTTCATTCCGGGCGCCGCGTCAGCCACTGCCGTCCTGAGCCTGTCGAAGGGCGGGCCGCAATCGCAAACCATGACGGGCGCACCATGGGGTTGGAGCATGCAAGCGCTGGTGTGGGCGCGGGCGACCAAGGTCGAAACTCCATCTACGCCTGCGCCGGTGTCATCCACCCGATACCGGCGCCGCCGGGCTCGGTCAGGATGGCAATGCGCCCGACGCCCGGCACGTCGAAGATCGGTTTCATCAGGCGCGCGCCGGCCCCGATGGCCTTGGCGACGCGCCTGTCGACGTCGTCGACGGCGAGGTAGGACATCCAGCCCTCGGGCACGCCGTCGTAATCGGCAGAGTCGAGCGGGAACAGGCCCGCTACCGGCCGTCCGTCCAGCATCGCGCACCAATAGGTGCCGCCTTCCGGCGTCGCCATCGGCTCGAAGCTCCAGCCGATGGCATCGCGATAGAAGCGCTTGTCGCGCTCAACGTCGCGCGTCAGCAGCTCGTTCCAGTGGAAGCTGCCGTGCGACCACGTGCGAGCCGTGTAGCACTCGCGCGTATCGTTTCGCATCGGCGTCGCCGTCTTTGCCATGATCATCTCCTGGTCTTTCATGCGAGATAGAGCTCGAGCTTCTCCAGCGTGCCGGTCCAGCCGCGCTCGTGGCCTGCGCGCGCCTTCTCGTCGAAGAAGCGCTCATGCAGCAGCGTCAGCAGGGTCGTGGCCCCGTCGGCCTTGAGGGTGACCGTCACCAGCGACTCGCGCTCCGGCGTCGAATGCCACGCCCAGGAGAAAACCAGCTTCTCGTTGGGCACGACCTCGAGATAGGTGCCGCCGACCTGGTGATAGTCGCCGTCGGCGGTGTTGAAGCTGATGCAGTACTTGCCGCCCTTGCGCACGTCCATGTCGGCCCGCACCGATCCGTCCCTGGTCTCCTTCGGCCCGAACCAGCCCACTATTTTTTCGGGGTCCGTCCACGCCGCGAAGACCTTCTCGGCCGGGGCGCTGAGCTTGCGCTTGAGGGTGACGCTTGGGATTTGGGGCTTGGACATGTGTCCTCCTCTACGAACTTGGCCAGCGCATTGAGCTTCTCGGTCCAGAACCGCTCGTACCGGGCGAGCCACTGCATGGCGGTTTCCATCGGCTCGGGCCTGAACGTGCAACGCACCGTCCGTCCCGTCTTGGTGCGCTCGATCAGGCCGGCGCGTGCCAGCACGTCGAGGTGCTTCATCACCGCCGGCAGCGAGACGGAAAACGGCGCCGCGATCTCGCTCACCGCCAGCACCTCCTCGCGCGCCAGCCTGTCGAGGATGGCCCGCCGGGTCGGATCAGCCAGCGCGGCGAAGGCCAGATCGAGCTGGACGTGTTGATAGTCAACCATGTGGTTAAGTATCATCGGATCCGCGCCGCCTGTCAAGACGGAGGCGGGCACCTCACGGGCAGTTGAAAAACCGCTGGCAAAAATGCCGGATGCGGCGCACAACGCGCGGCCACCAGCGGGGACGCAACGCCCAAGCTCAATCGATGCCGCGCCTGCGCGACAGAAAACGCAACACCATCGCACGCGACGCTCCCGCCGGGCTCGCCGCGCGCACGCTGGCGGTCAATCTGGTCGCGGGCGTGACGATGGATGAGCAGCCGCTCGAACAGGTGCTCGGCCAGCTTTCGTCACGGCCACAGGTCGCCGCGATGGAGATGCGCGACCGTGCGCTCGCCCGGGCCATCGCGGCGACTGTGCTGCGGCGGCAGGGCGAGCTGGAGCTCGTGCTCAACTCCTTCCTTGAACGCCCCCTGCCCGCCAACAAGGGTCGGCTCTGGCCGATTCTCCTCACGGCCGCTGCACAGATGCTGTGCCTCGACATGCCGCCGCACGCCGTCGTCGACCTGGCGGTCGAAACAGCGCGGCGTGACCGCGGCGCGCGCCGCTTCGCCAAGCTCACCAATGCCGTGCTGCGACAGGTCGCCGACAAAGGGCGCGCAATTGTGGCTGCGCAAGACGGCACTCGCCGCAACATTCCCGACTGGATCTGGCAGCGCTGGAGCAAGACCTACGGAGAGGAAGTCGCGCGCCGCATCGCCAAGGCGAGCCTGCGCGAAGCAGCGCTCGACGTCACGGTAAAGGCCGGCGGAGACGGCGCGGAGACCTGGGCGCAACGGCTCGGCGGTCTGGTGCTCCCCACCGGCTCGGTCCGCCTCTGCGCCCATGGCCGCGTGGAAGACCTTGCAGGCTACGCCGATGGCGCCTGGTGGGTGCAGGACGCCGCCGCCGCCCTCGTGCACCGCGCCGCCGGCGATATCGCGGGCAAGCTGGTGGCCGACCTCTGCGCTGCGCCCGGCGGCAAGACGGCCGGCCTCGCCACCGGCGGCGCGCGCGTAACAGCGCTCGACATCTCGGCCGCCCGCCTCGATCGACTGCGCACGAACCTCGAGCGATTGCATCTCACAGCAGAGGTGGTGCAGGCGGACCTCGCGACGTGGTCGCCTGGCCGCACGTTCGACGTCGTCGTCCTGGACGCGCCCTGCACGGCGACGGGAACGATCCGCCGCCATCCCGACATCCTGCGATTGAAGCGCCCGGAGGACATCGGCCGCATGACGGAACTGCAGTGGACGCTGCTGCAGAACGCGGCGACCCTGGTAAGGCCGGACGGGTTCCTCGTCTACGCCACGTGCTCCCTGGAACCGGAGGAAGGCGCCCATCAGGTCGCCCGCTTCCTCGATATGTGCACGGATTTCGAGCGCGTTCCCATCCAAGCGGCCGAGATCGGCGCGGGGCCCGGTTGGCTGACGCCGGCGGGGGAGATCCGCACCCTGCCGTGTCATCTCGACCTGCAGCCGGTCGCCATGTCCGGGCTCGACGGTTTCTTCGTGGCGCGCCTCAGGCGGAAGGCCTGAGGGTTATTCACAAATGATGCACAACCTTATTGGCCTCGCGACTTGGCGCGCGTGGGGGCGCAAGCTAAGCGAGCAGCATGGCCAATCCACCGCAACCGACGCCGGCGCCGGGCCGGCGGCCCAGGACCGCGGGCG
>DATFCC010000044.1:0-12959 GCA_035253505.1 Hyphomicrobiaceae bacterium | reverse complement strand
TCAGCCGCAGGCCACCGAGTAGATATCCTTGACCGGGCCCGGCAGCGGCATCGCCGACCACGTCTCGCCGCCGTCCTGGGTGCCGAACACCTCGCCCTGGTAGCGCGCGCCGATGTAGACCTGCTTCGGATCCGACGCGTGCAGGCCGACCGACATGATCGTGCCGTGCACCTGCACCTTGTCGAACCGCTTCCACGTCTTGCCGGCGTCCTGGCTGCGGTAGAGGCCGCCGTCCTTGCTGGCCGCGGCCACGCTCAGCGCCGCGTACATGGTCTTGCCATCCTGCGGCGAGACTTTCACGTCGCGCCCGTAGGTGATGGGCGAGAACCGCTTCATCTCCATGTCCTGCCAGCTCTTGCCCTTGTCGGCGGAGCGGAACAGGCCCATGCGGCAGGCCAGCACCACCGCATCCGGGTCGGCCGGGCTGATGGTGATGGCGTGGCCGTCGAGCATGCCTTCGGCGAACGTGTCGGTGACGATCTTGCTTTTGAGGTGCGGCAGCTCGGACAGGCGGATCAGGTCGGCGCTGCAGTCCTCCCACGTCTCCCCGCCATTGGCGGTGCGGATGACCCCGTTGACCTCGAGCGCCGCGTAGATCTCGTCCGGTCGCGTGGGATGCTGCACCATGCGCATGACGCGTACGGCGAACGGGGCTGTCGCGCGATCCTTGACGCCCGGGTTCGGCAGGCGCCGCCAGCTCGCGCCGGCATCGTCGCTGCGATAGATGTCGACCGGCGAGCCGCCCGCGTACATGCGGCGGCTGTCCCTGGAGTCAACCAGGAAGCACCAGATCTGCTTGCCCTTGTCGGGAAAGTTCGCGCGCTGGAACGTGGCGCCGCGATCGGCACTGCGATAGACGCCGTCGACGGTGCCGGCGAACACCAGGCTCGGGTCGTTCGGATGCACGAACACCGCGTGTGTCTCGAGGTCCTTGAGCACATGGCTCCACTCGCCACCCGCGGCGGCGCGGCGAAACACGCCGACGGCACCCTGCTCGTCGGGGCGCCCGACGTAGCCGGCAACGCCCGCATAGATGTTGGATTGATCCGCCATGTGACGTTCCTCCTGGTGTCGTTCTCTTTCCCCTGCCGGAAGGGATTGCCGCGATCCTAGACCGTTCTGATCGTGAGGGAAACCGCAGCATCCGACGCATCGCCCTCCCCCTATACGTGCGGTATCACCTCTTCCGCCGTCAGCTTCATGGCGCGCTCGACGTGGCCCTTGTCGATGCCGCCGATGTTGAACCACAGCACGAACTCGGTGATGCCGAAGCGACGCTTCATGTCCTTGAGCTTGGCGACGCACGTCTCGGGGTCGTCGGCAATGCAGGCGCCGTACTGGTGCAGCTTCTCGAAAGAGAGGTAGCCCATCTCGCGCGTCTTCTTGCCTTCGCGCATGGTGAGCTCATAGCCCTTCACCTCGCCGGACTGCGGCGCGCCGGCGAGCTGGTTGGCGGTCACCTTGGCGTAGAACCACTCGACATGCTTCTTGTAGATCTCCTGCGCCTTCTTTGCATCCTCGTGCACGAAGAAGGGGAGCAGGATCATGCGCTGGGCGGCCTTGGGATCACGGCCGAGGTCTTTGCAGATCGCATCGTAGTGCCGGCAGCTCTTCTCCAGCTCGTCCATCCACGCCTCGCGATAGGTGCGGTAGGTGAAGGGCGACGCCATCTGCAGGTGGATGCCGGCGCGCGCCGCCTGCTCGAAGCTCTCGGGGCTGATGGTCGCTTGGTACACCGGCGGATAGGGCTTCTGCACGGGCTTGGGCAGCACCTCCACCGGCTCGGGGATATTCCAGAACTTGCCCTTGTGCGTGATCTTCTCCTGCGTCCACGACTTCAAGACGATGTCGAGGCCTTCGGCCAGCATCTCGCGGCTCTTGTCCATGGGCACGCCGAGGCCGACGAACTCGTGCGGCTGGTAGGCGCGCCCCACGCCGAAGTCGAGCCGGCCATGCGAGAGGATATCGACGAGCGCGAAGTCGGACGCGGTGCGCAGCGGATGGTTGAAGGGGATGGCGCACACCGCCATGCCGATGCGCAGCTTCTTGGTGCGCTGGGCAATGGCCGCGGCATAAACCTGCGTGGAGGTGACGAGGCCGTAGGTGGAGAACAGGTGTTCGGCGATCCACACCTTGTCATAGCCCAGCTTTTCCGCCAGCTCGAAGAAGCTCAGGTCGTCGTCGAAGCACTCGACGACCCGGTCGAGATCGGGGAACTGGCTGAGGCTGAAAACACCGAACTGCGTCTTGGCCATGGGTCTCCTCGCTGGCGCTATCGCGGCGATGGTGCGGAGCGCAGCCGGTTCCGTCAAACCGCAATCTTGCAGGCATTGCATGCCGCAGCGACATGGCCTGTGGCGGGATTGCGCGCGGCGGACGGCATATCACCGGTGCCTCGCGATGATGCGGTGCCGCCGTGAAGCTCGCAGCGTATCTCATCCCCCACCGCGCCGCCCAACGCACAGCGTCACCCTGCCCGGCAATAACGTCGGTTGACCGTCTCGCGCCGTCGCCCTTCGATGCGTTCCGGAGCGGTGATGGGTGAGCTGGGAGCAGGGAACCATGACGAGCAGCCGTGTGCGCCTGAGTGTCGCCGAGGCGCGCGAGCTTGGCGAGGGGGCGCTGCGGGGGATCGGCTACAGCGCGGAGGACGCGCGCGTCATCGCCGATCATGTGATCGACGCAGCGTTATGCGGCTACGAGTATTCCGGCCTGCCCAAGATCCTCAACGTGCCGGAGTCCAGCAACTTCAAGAAGCCGCGCCGGCCCATCAAGACGCTGCACGAGACCGACGTCTCGCTGGCGCTCGACGGGGGCAACAACGTCGGCATGCTCGCCCTTTATCACGCCTCCGAGGCGACCATCGCCAAGGCGGGAAAGCACGGTATCGCCCTCGTCTCCATCACCGATTCCTGGATGAGCGGGCGCAGCGCCTACTTCGTGGAGATGATCGCCCGCGCCGGCCTTGTGGCCATCCATACGGCGGCGAGCTCGCCCCTGGTTGCGCCGCTCGGCGGCACGCGCGCCGAGCTCGGCACGAACCCGATTGCCATTGCCGTGCCGTCGGCGGCCGAGCCCATCGTGCTCGACATGGGCACCTCGGCCTTCATGATGACGGAGGTGCTGTTGCGCGAGCGCATGGGCCAGCCGCTGCCCGAGGGCGTCGCCATCGGGCCCGACGGCCGGCCGACACGCGACGCCGGTGAGGCCCGCCGCGGCGCCCTGCTTCCGTTCGGCGGCTACAAGGGCTTCGGGCTGGCGCTGATGGTCCAGGCGCTCGGGCTGTTGGCCGGCCCCGGCGCCAACGGCGAGCTCGACTACACCTACCTCTTCATCGCCTTCAAGCCGGGCCTGCTCGGCCCCGCCGACCGCTTCCAGCGCGAGGTGACGCGGCTCGTCGAGCGCATCAAGGCGAGCCCGCGCCAGCCGGGCGTGGAGGAGATCCGCATCCCCTCCGAGCGCGCTTTCCGCGAACGGCAACGGGCGCTGAAGGAGGGCCTGGAGATCGACCGCCTCGTTCACGACGCGCTGGTTGCGCTGCGCAACGGATCATCGAACGCGCGCCTGCCCCCGCTGTGACACCTGCGCGATGGCATTGATGCCCGTGGGTCGCGCCAGGTGTTTCATCCCTCTTGCGCGATCTTGGCGCGTATCGGCGGGGCGGGTCGGCGGGCGACGCCGGGCTCCAGCACAAAGCGCTGTTCGAGCGAGTACCATGGCGCCGCGAAGCCCAGTCCCCTGTCGGGCTCATCATGGCGCACGTAGTCGCCGATCAGCGCGCGGGTGACGCCGAACTGCACATCGGTGTCGATATGGGGGTCGTCGGGGACGTAGATCTGCGAGATCAGCGTCTTGAAGCCCGGCTTGAACACCATGAAGTGGAGATGTGCCGGGCGGTAGTGGTGCCGGCCCGTGGCTTTCACGAGCCTGCCTACGGGACCGTCGATCGGGATCGGGTAGCCGGCCGGCTTGACACTCTTGAAATGGAAGCGGCCGCCCGCATCGGTGACGAAGCGGCCGCGCAAGTTCATCTCCGCCTGGGTTGAATCCTGGTTCTCGTAGAGCCCATCGGGCGAGGAGTGCCAGACGTCCACCTCCGCGCCCTCCACGGGCCGCCCGGATCGATCCTCGATGTGGGCGCACACCAGCAGCGGCGGCCCAGGCGTAGCCGAGCGCACGAGGCTGTCACCGCTGGCGCAGAGCGGCTGGTCCTCGCGCCAGAACGGCCCCAGCAGGTTGGCCTGCGTGTCGGTCTGGCCGTTTTCGCCGTTGTTGAGGAGGCAGACGAGGGCGGAGACACCGAGCGAGCCGGCCATCAATACCACCTCGTTGTGCGAGGGCGTCGTGTGCTCGCCGAGGGCGGCGACGATGCGGGTGGCCTCCTGGAACTCCGGCTCGGTCAGGCGCACGTCGCGGACGAAGGCGTGCAGGTGGCGCACCAGCGCCAGCAGAATTTCGCGCTGGCGCGGATCGGGCGTCCGGCCGAACGCCTGCAGAACGGCCTCGGTGACCGACGCCTCGTTCTCGATGATCATTTGCCGATCCACATTGCGAAAGTCGCGGCTATGATGCCGCGGACCGCCGCCGATCTCCAGCGAAGAGGTAGGAAGCATGCCCGACGCCCCCGAGCACATCGTCAAGGGTAAGCAGCGCCCCTTCACGGGAGCCGAGTATCTGGAGTCCCTGCGCGACGGGCGCGAGGTCTACATCTACGGCGAACGCGTCAAGGACATCACCAGCCACCCCGCGTTCCGCAACGCGGCGGTCTCGGCCGCCAAGCTCTACGATGCCCTGCACGACCCGCAGACCAAGGCAACGCTGACGACCTCCACGGACACGGGCTCCGGCGGCTACACGCATCGCTACTTCAAGGCGGCGCGCTCGCGCGAGGACCTGATCGGCCAGCGCGACGCCATGGCCGCCTGGGCCCGCCTCACCTATGGCTGGATGGGCCGCAGCCCCGACTACAAGGCAGCTTTTCTAAATACCCTGGGCGCCAATGCCGAGTTCTATGGTCCGTTCGCCGGCAACGCCAAGGCCTGGCACGCGCGGGCGCAGGAAGCGGTGCTCTATGTCAACCACGCCCTCGTCAACCCGCCGATCGACCGCAGCAAGCCGGCCGAGCAGGTGAAGGACGTCTACGTTTCGATCCAGAAGGAGACCGATGCCGGCATCTACGTGTCGGGTGCCAAGGTGGTGGCCACCAACTCGGCCCTCACCCACTACAACTTCCTCGGCCAGAACATGGGCCAGGACATCAACGATCCGAGCATGGTGGTGATGTTCATGGCGCCGATGAATGCGCCGGGGATCAAGCTCATCTGCCGCCCTTCCTACGAGCTGGCCGCCGCCGCCACGGGCTCGCCCTGGGACTATCCGCTGAGCAGCCGCTTCGACGAGAACGACGCCATCTTCATCCTCGACAACGTGTTCGTGCCCTGGGAGAACGTGTTCATCCACCGCGACATCGACCGTCTCAAGCAGTTTTATCCGCGGTCTGGCTTCGCCAACGGCCTCACCTTCCAGGGCTGCACGCGCTTTGCGGTCAAGCTCGATTTCATCACCGGCCTGCTGTTCAAGGCGGCGCGGGCCTCGGGTGTCGAAGCGTTCCGCGGCGTGCAGGCACAGATCGGCGAGGTGATCGGCTGGCGCAACCTGTTCTGGGCCCTGACCGACGCCATGGCCAACAATCCCGACCCCTGGGTGGACAAGGCCGTGCTGCCCAGCATCCGCGCCTCCGTTGCCTACCGCATCTTCGCTACGGAGGCCTATCCGGCCGTGCGCTCCATCGTCGAGAAGGTGATCGCCTCCGGCCTCATCTACCTGCCCAGCAGCGCGCGCGATTTCAAGAACCCCGACATCGACAAGTATCTGGCGCGCTACGTGCGCGGCTCCAACGGCATCGACTACAAGGAGCGCATCAAGGTGATGAAGCTGCTATGGGACGCCATCGGCAGCGAGTTCGGCGCGCGCCACGAGCTCTACGAGCTCAACTACGCCGGCAGCCACGAGCTGATCCGCCTGTTCGGGCTGACGCAGGCGCAGATATCGGGTTCGCTCAAGGAGATGGAGGCCCTGGTCGAGCGCTGCATGGCCGACTACGACGAGAACGGCTGGAAGGACCCTGCCTACCACGCCAACGACGACGTCTCGACACTCGGCAAGCTGTAGGGCGCAATAGCGCAGCGTATCGCGCCAGCGCCCGCCTTACAATGCGGCGCAATACGGCTTCGCCTATTGCGCCCTACGCTTCCTGCCCTTTTCCGCCGCGCACCACGACGATCAGAAGTGCGACCCGTAGGGCGCAATAGCGCAGCGTATTGCGCCGCTGTCCGCTCACTCCCTGCAATGCGGCGCAATACGGCTTCGCCTATTGCGCCCTACGCTTCCTGCCCTTTTCCGCCGCGCACCGCGACGATCAGAAGTGCGACCCGTAGGGCGCAATAGCGCAGCGTATTGCGCCGCTGTCCGCTCAATCCCTACAATGCGGCGCAATACGGCTATCGCCTATTGCGCTCTACGAGCCATGCCTAATTATCGTCGCGCGTTCGTTGCTGGTGGCTGCTGGTTCTTCACGGTCAATCTTCTTGATCGGCGTAGCCAGCTTCTGGTCGAGAATATCCACGCGCTTCAGCAGGCGGTCTTCGTAACGCGGCAGAGTTTGCCCTTCCAGATCGACGCGATGGTGGTGTTGCCCGATCACATCCATACCGTTTGGACGCTTCCTGACGGGGACAGCGACTTCTCTTTGCGCTGGCGGCTCATAAAGTCGCGGTTCTCAAAATCTATTCCGCGCGGCGAAACACTCAATTCTGCTCGTGAGCGGCGCGGCGAGAGGGGCGTCTGGCAGAGGCGCTTCTGGGAACACCTCATACGCGATGAACAAGACTACCGCCATCACGTGGAATACTGCTGGTTCAACCCCGTGAAGCATGGCCTGGTTACCGACACCGCAGATTGGCCATTCTCATCCTTCCATCGGGACATGCCCGAATATGCGGCCCAACGGACTTACACCGAATTTGAAAGAGCGCTGGCCGAGCACGCCCGCGCCTATGGCGAGCGCGAGGTGTAGGGCGCAATAGCGAAGCGTATTGCGCCGTTCCGCATTCCCTACCTACAATGCGGCGCAATACGGCTTCGCCTATTGCGCCTACGCAAACGCGTCGCGTATAGCGGCAAGGAAGCGGTCGACATCCGCCTCGTCGTTGTAGACGTGTGGGGAGATGCGCATGCGGCCGAGGCGGGCGGCGACGTAGACCTGCTCCTTGGCCAACCGCTCGATGAGGCCCTCCGGCATGCCGCGCGGGAAGCTCAGGCAAAGCACGTGCGGCGCGCGCACGCGCGGCGGAGCGATGGCGACGTCGAGGGCGCTGAGCCCGTCGGCGAGGCGTCCCGTAAGCATGGCGAGCCGGTCCCGGATTGCGGCGGCGCCCCAGTCCGCCACCATCTCCATGCCGACCGACGCCATCTCCAGCGAGATGAAGTGGTCGCGCTCGCCCATGTCGAAGCGGCGCGCGTCGGCGACATAGCGCGTGTCGGTGAAGTAGATGGCCTGCTCGGCCTTCACCGCGCGGCGGCCGTACGCGGTCTGCTCCAGCGGCGCCTTGTCCTGGTGGCGCTTGGCGACATAGAGGAAGGCGCGCCCGTAGGGGCCGAGCAGCCACTTGTAGGTCGGGAAGATCACGAAGTCGGGATCGAGGCGCCGCACGTCCATCGGCAGCACCCCGGCGGCATGGGTCGCATCGATCAGCATGGCTGCGCCGTGCTTGCCGAGCGACGCGCGCACCATGTCGAGGTCGACCATGCCGCCGTCGGACCAATGCACCGACGAGAACGAGGCGACCGCCAGAGGCGGTGCGCCGCGACGCTCGATGGCTGCCAGGATCGCCGCCGTCCAGTCGCCGTCGGCGGGGCGGTTGACCGTCTCCACCTCGAAGGCGCCTTCGCGCGCCCGCGTGAGCCACTCGAGCACGGGCGAGGAATGATCGTCCTGCAGCACCAGCACGCGCGACCCCGCCGGCACCGACAGCCCCTTCGCGGCGGTCGCGACACCGTAGGCCACCGACGAAATGAGGGCGACGTCGTTGGCGTCGGCATTGATCAGGCCGGCGGCCGCGGCGCGCGCCCGCTCATGCTGTTGGGCCGCGAACGCCTGGTCGATGGTCCACGGCCGGCCCTTGCGCGTCGCGCCGCGACGCCCTGCCTCCTGCACGGCGACGGGGAGCGGGCTCCAGGCGGCGGCGTTCAGGTAGCAGACCTCGCGCGGGATATCGAACAGCGCGCGTTGCGATGGCAGCATGCAAATCTCCTCGATGTCTCCGCCGCTCGCCAGGTTGGCGGCGCGGTCCTTGTGGATGTCCGCGGCTGCACACCAGGCCGCGCGGTGCCGCGGCCCTGCGGGCGGCTCTAGCTGGCGTTGCGGATCGATTGGCCGGACACTATGCCGTGCGTGCTCGCGTGTCATGCATCCTCTGTGC
The DNA here is from genome assembly GCA_035253505.1 of Hyphomicrobiaceae bacterium. Lineage (GTDB taxonomy): Bacteria > Pseudomonadota > Alphaproteobacteria > Rhizobiales > Hyphomicrobiaceae > AWTP1-13. The sequence continues at coordinate 4,479 of DATFCC010000044.1, read as the reverse complement.
ATGACCGCGCCCTCACCGATCGCGATAGGGATGCACGTCCCTCGGACGTGCACACCGCTAACTGCCGGGCGACTGGGGCAGCTTGATGATCACGCCGAGCTTGCCGGCCGGCGCAGGCGTGGGCGGCCGCGGTGGGACCGGTGTGTCCGCGGTCCTTCCCGGGGAAAGGGGCGAAGCGCGGCCACGGCTCCCCACCAGGGCAGGGGGCTGACGCAGGTCGCGCAGGCCTGCCGCGCGGCGCGGCGTGTAGCGGTAGATGATCGGCGGCCGGGAGGGCGCGGGCGCGTCGGCTGCCTTATCGGCCCCGGCGTGGTGTTGGGGATCGCCGCCCGCGAACCAGGCCTTGACGCACGGATGCTGCCGAAGCGCGGAGCGATTGCCGTCTTCGACGGCGAGGGTGCTGCCGTCGGCGCAGACGAAGGTCTCGTCCGCCACCCCTGCCGTCGTCCAGCCGGCCATGAGCGCGAGGCCTGTGATCGCCGCCAACGGGTACCGCGCCTGCAATTCGCACCCCATCCGAGTAGACCCCACCCTCTTGGGGCGGAGCTTGAGTGGATGATTCTTAAGATTTGACGTGCAGCGCCCACGTTGCCCGCTTGCTCGCGATCCTGGCCCCCCGAAGCGCCCGGCCGGCCGGACCGTGCCGGCCGTTCTGAGTTCACCAGTGGCAGCGATCCGCTGTCTCTCGCTTGACACAGCCAAGGCCCTTGTTTATCTCACCATCGGCCATTGGCACTCAGTCATTCGAAGTGCTAACAGCCGCAACCCGCTTCCTCCAACAAGGGGCTATGCAACCTCAAGCCCTTGAAATCAGGAGAATTTCTGTCCATGAAGTTTCGTCCTCTGCATGATCGCGTGGTCGTCCGCCGCGTCGACAGCGAGACCAAGACCTCCGGCGGCATCATCATCCCCGACACCGCTGCCGAGAAGCCCCAGCAGGGCGAGATCATCGCCGCCGGCCCCGGCGCCCGCGATGAGAGCGGCAAGCTCGTCGCTCTCGATGTGAAGAAGGGCGACAAGGTGCTGTTCGGCAAGTGGTCGGGCACCGAGGTCAAGATCGATGGCCAGGAGCTCCTCATCATGAAGGAGAGCGACATCATGGGGGTGCTGGAGCGCTGAAGGGCGCGGGTGGTGAGATGGTGCGTGGTGAGATGGCCTCCGTCCCCGCTGCACCGTCCGTTCATTCACCACTGACCCCACTCACCATCTGACCGATTCCCGTCAATTCCGAGAAGCTAGGAGCTAACTCACAATGGCTGCCAAGGACGTCAAATTCTCCGTCGAGGCCCGCGAGCGCATGCTGCGCGGCGTCGACATTCTCGCCAATGCCGTCAAGGTCACCCTCGGCCCCAAGGGCCGCAACGTCGTGCTCGAGAAGAGCTTCGGCGCTCCCCGCACCACCAAGGACGGCGTCACCGTCGCCAAGGAGATCGAGCTCGAGGACAAGTTCGAGAACATGGGCGCGCTGATGGTGCGCGAGGCCGCCCAGAAGACCAACGACGTGGCCGGTGACGGCACCACCACGGCCTGCGTGCTGGCCCAGTCGATCGTGCGCGAAGGCATGAAGGCGGTGGCCGCCGGCATGAACCCGATGGATCTCAAGCGCGGCATCGACAAGGCCGTGGCCCAGGTCGTCGAGGACATCCAGAAGAAGGCCAAGAAGGTCAAGAACAGCCAGGAAGTCGCCCAGGTCGGCACCATCTCCGCTAACGGCGAGAAGGCCATCGGCGACATGATCGCCGAGGCCATGCAGAAGGTCGGCAACGAGGGCGTCATCACCGTCGAGGAGGCCAAGAGCCTCGAGAGCGAGCTCGACGTGGTCGAGGGCATGCAGTTCGACCGCGGCTATCTCTCGCCCTATTTCATCACCAATGCCGACAAGATGATCGCCGAGCTGGAGGAGCCCTACCTGCTCATCCACGAGAAGAAGCTGGCGAGCCTGCAGCCGCTCCTGCCCGTGCTGGAAGCCGTGGTGCAGACCGGCAAGCCGCTGCTCATCATTGCCGAGGAGGTCGAGGGTGAGGCGCTGGCGACGCTGGTCGTCAACAAGCTGCGCGGTGGCCTGAAGGTCGCGGCCGTCAAGGCACCCGGCTTCGGCGACCGCCGCAAGGCCATGCTGGAGGACATTGCCGTTCTCACCAACGGCCAGGTGATCAGCGAGGACCTCGGCATCAAGCTCGAGAACGTCTCGCTCGACATGCTGGGCCGGGCCAAGCGCGCGCGCATAGAGAAGGAGAATACCACCATCATCGATGGCTCCGGCAAGAAGAAGGAGATCGAGGGCCGCGTCGCCCAGATCAAGGTGCAGATCGAGGAGACCACCTCCGACTACGACAAGGAGAAGCTGCAGGAGCGGCTCGCCAAGCTGGCGGGCGGCGTTGCCGTGATCAAGGTCGGCGGTGCCACCGAGGTCGAGGTGAAGGAGCGCAAGGATCGCGTCGACGACGCGCTCAACGCCACCCGCGCCGCGGTCGAGGAAGGCATCGTCGTCGGTGGCGGCGTGGCCCTGCTCAAGGCCGCGCAGGCCATCTCCGCCAAGGGTGAGAACGAGGACCAGGACGCGGGCATCAACATCGTCCGCAAGGCCCTGCAGTCGCCGATCCGCCAGATCGCCGAGAATGCCGGCGTGGAAGGTTCGATCGTCGTCGGCAAGGTCACCGAGGGCCGCGGCGCCGCGTTCGGATACGACGCCCAGAACGACGAATATGGCGACATGTTCGAGAAGGGCATCATCGATCCGGCCAAGGTGGTCCGCAACGCCCTGCAGCATGCGGCCTCGATCGCGGGCCTGATGATCACCACGGAGGCCGGCATCGCCGAGGCGCCGAAGAAGAAGGAGGCGCACGCCCATTCCCACGGGGGCATGGGCGGCATGGGCGGCATGGACATGTAAGGCAGCCGCCACCCTTCAGAACGACCAGTTGCGCCACCCGCGGGGAGACCCGCGGGTGGTTTTTTCTTTGCGCAGGCAACTCACGGGCGCGGGGTGGCGCCCGCTCCACGCAATTCCCGCGCAAGCTTCCTGCGGGATGATCCGGTTCCCGTGCACTCGAGGCCGCAATGATCGGGCGAGAACAACTGGAACGCCTCTGGATGAGCCTGCTTGGCCTCGGCGCGCGCCGCCTGGCCGCCCTGGCTCTCGTCGGCGTCTCCGTGTTCGCCACGGTGGCGCTCAGCGGCTACTACCTGAGCCGCCCCGACCTCGAAACGCTCTACGGCGGCCTCAATGCGCAGGACGTGAGCCGCATCGGTGCGGCCCTCAAGGAGGCCGGCCTGACCTTCGACGTCAACGCGCAGGGCAATGCCGTGCTCGTGCGCCGCGGGCAGACCGCCCAGGCCCGCATGCTGCTGGCAGAGAAGGGTTTGCCCAGCAACAGCAACGCCGGCTACGAGCTGTTCGACAAGATGGGCTCCATCGGCCTCACCTCGTTCATGCAGGAGGTGACCCGGGTGCGCGCGCTGGAGGGCGAGATCGCCCGGACGATCCAGGCCATGCGCGGCGTAAAGGCCGCCCGTGTGCACATCGTGCTCCCCGAGAACGGCTCGTTTCGCCGCACCCGGCAGACCCCGTCGGCCTCCGTCATCGTGCGCACGGAAGCACCCAACGACTTCTCCGCCGCCCCCGCCATCCGCCACCTCGTCGCCGCCGCCGTGCCCGGCATGACCGTCGACCAGGTCACCGTGCTGAGCACCGACGGCACCATCCTGGCCTCCGGCGGCGACGGCGGCAGCGCCTCGCCCGCCAAGATGATCAGCCTGGAAAAGACGGTGTCGCGCGAGCTGCAGGACAACATCGCCAAGACGCTGACGCCGTACCTCGGCTTCAACAACTTCGAGATCAGCGTCGCCGCGCGCCTCAACACCGACAAGCGTCAGATCAACGAGACCAACTTCAGCCCCGAGTCGCGTGTCGAGCGCTCGGTCCGCGTCGTCAAGGAGTCGGGCAACCAGCAGAACTCGGCTTCGAAGCCGCCGGTGGGCGTCGAGCAGAACGTTCCCGCCGAAGCCACCCCCAGCGTCGCGTCCGGCGACCAGTCGAAGCGCTCCAACGAGCGCCGCGAGGAGCTGACCAACTATGAGGTCAGCTCCAAGACGGTGTCGACCGTCAGCGAAGGCTACAAGATCGAGCACCTGACCGTGGCCGTGGTGATCAACCGCAAGCGGCTGCTGGCGTCGCTCGGCGCTGCGGCCGGGCCCGATGCCGTCGACAAGCAGCTCAAGGAGGTGGAGCGGCTCATCGAGAGCGCGGCCGGCCTCGACCAGAAGCGCGGCGACCGCATCACCGTCTCGGCCGTCGAGTTCCTGCAGAGCGAGCCGATGGAGCCGGCGCCCTCGCCGGGCATCGTCGCTCAGCTCGTGGGCCAGCTCGGCAGCATCGTCAATGCATTCGCCATCGTCGGCGTCGCGGCGCTCCTGATCTGGTTCGGACTGCGCCCGGCCACGCGCGCCCTGCTCGAGGCCAGGAAGAACGAGCCGGCC
>DATFCC010000043.1:0-6635 GCA_035253505.1 Hyphomicrobiaceae bacterium | reverse complement strand
GGCCGAGCGGCGTCAGCTTAGAGCACATCGAGCGCAACCGTATATAGCCTCTCGGGCCCCCGGAAGCTGACGCGGAGCCCTTGCTGGAGGGCGCGAGCGCGAACCGTTCGTGCGATGTCGAACACGCCGCCCGCGACTGCTACTGCGGCCCTCAGAAAAGCTGAGACCGGAGACGCAATCGCGACCTCCGGTCTCGGTAACAAAACCAAGTGCAATCGAAGGGACGGGGCCCGCTGCTCTGCCCTGGTGCCCAGCCGGGGCCGGCGCCAGACCCGCGTCCTCCCGATTAGCGGCGACGCTTGGTGGCGCGCTTCTTGGCGACGGTGCGCTTCATCGGCTTGCGCTTGGCCTTCGCCTTCGACTTGGTCTTCACGGCTGCCTTAGCCATAGGGTTGCCCTCTCTCTTTCTCTCTTGTTCGAATCAGTTCGAACGCTGCAACACTGAACAAATTCGCGGGAGTTGTTGATAGCAAAGGAAGTTTTCCGCCTTAAAGGCATTTGTTTTCGTGCATTCCTGTTGCTTGCAATCCACAATTTGTTCGCGTTTCTAGGCTGTTATCCAAAAATATGCAGCTTCGAACTTTACGCGGTTCTGCAAATCGGCGCGTGTTCGAATGATTGCACGCAGCCTCGCAACCCGGTTTCCCTGGCTTTCTCGTCGGCATGCGGCGCTTGGCACGTCGCTCATCATCTTCGCGTCTGCCGTCTACATCACGCGCCGTGAAGCCCGGCTGCGCGCCGAGCGCGCGTCCGCGGCAGTACGCCCGCGGCAGTGACTGTTGTTGACGATGCCGTGTCGTGGGCGCCGGAACCGGCGGACCCTTGCCACGTTGCTCCTGCGATCAACCGGGCAAGTGGACAAGGGCCAACCCGACATGGCCCGCGGCATCGCGGGCCCTGGTGGGGGCGGCCCCGTCGAGCAGTCGGAGACAGAACATGCAAACACGACATTGGCTGTGCGGCATCGCCGCCGCGCTCGCACTGGCTCTGACGGTTCCAGCCGCGCACGCAGCGCCGCTCGGAACTGCCATTGGGGATGGGCGAACCGTAACCGCGCCCAATGCGGGCGGCGTCCAGGCCGTGCATTGGCGGGACGACCGATATTATTACTACCGGCATGGGTATTGGCCGCGCCGCCATTACCGCTACTACGGGTATCGGTACCGGCCGTATCGTTACTACTACGGCTACGGTCCAGCGTTCGGCTTTTACGGCTATCCGCGCTACTACGACCGCTGGTGGTGGTAACCGCCCGCAGAGCGTGTGAGGCTGGCCCCGCTCGGCGCCGGCCTCACCGCGCCGGAAGGACCTTGCCAGGGTTCATGATGCCCTCGGGATCGAGGGCCCGCTTCATCTTCCGCATCAGCTCGAGCTCGACGGGGTGCTTGTAGTGTGCGAGCTCGACGAGACGCGACTGGCCGATGCCGTGCTCGGCGCTGATCGAGCCGCCCAGCTCGACAACGATGTCGTGCACGATGCGGTTGATCATCGGCCGAGCCTGCCGCAGACGTGCCGCATCCCAATCCAGGGGCCGGATCGGGTTGTAGTGCATGTTGCCGTCGCCCACATGGCCGAAGGCGCATTGCCGCATAGTGGGGACGGCGGCAGCAATTGCCTTGTCCGCCCGCTCGATGAACTCGGGTAGGCGCGACACCGGCACGGATACGTCGTGGGCGATGCCGCCGCCTGCTGCCTGCTGAGCCTCGACCAGGCTTTCGCGCATTCTCCACAGCCGCGCCGCCTGCGCACCGGACGCGGCAATCAAGGCGTCGCGAACGAGCCCGGCCTCCAGGGCAGACCCGAGCGCGTCGGAAACGGGCCCGTGCAGGGTTCCGGGTGCGCCCTGGCTCGTCGCGTCCATCAGCACGTACCACGGATGGGTTTCGCCCATCGGGTCCTCATGCCCCGGTACGCCGGCCAGCAGCAGGTCGACGATGGGGCGCCCGATCAGCTCGAACGCCGATACGGTATCGCCCAGGCGCGAGCGCATATGGCCGAGCAGGTCGACGGCCGCCTTGGGCGACTCTACGCCGATCCATGCGGTCTCGCTCGCCGTCGGCTTGGGGAACAGCCGCAGAACCGCGGCCGTCACGATGCCGAGCGTGCCCTCGCTGCCGATGAAGAGCTGCTTCATGTCGTAGCCGGTGTTGTCCTTGCGCAGGGCGCGCAGGCCATCCCAGATGCTGCCGTCGGCAAGCACCACCTCCAGCCCCAGCACGAGGTTGCGCGTGTTGCCGTAGCGCAGCACGTTGACGCCGCCGGCGTTGGTCGCGATGTTGCCGCCGATCTGGCACGAGCCCTCCGCGCCGAGGCTCAGCGGAAAAAGCCGGTCGGCACCGTCGGCGGCAGACTGGATTTCCTTCAGCACCACACCTGCTTCCACTGTGATGGCGTCGTTGACGGTATCCAGGTCGCGGATGCGTTTCAGGCGCGAGGTGGAGAGTATGATCTCGCTCATGTCGCTATGGGGCTGCCCGCCGCCGGTCAGCCCCGTGTTGCCGCCCTGGGGCACGATGGCGACCGCCGCCTCGGCGCAGACGCGCACCACGGCTGACACCTCCGCCGTCGACTGCGGTCGCACGACGAGCGGAACGCGGCCTTCCCAGCCGTCGCGGAAGCTCTTGCAGTATGGCGCCATGTCCGCGGGATCATCGACGGTGCCCGCCGGGCCGACGACCGCACGCAGGCGCTCGATGACACTGGCGGCGACGGGCTTTCCCATTCGGGCGTTGCTCACTCCGCGGACTCATCCTGCAGCAGCCGGCGCAGATCGGTCTTCAGGACCTTGCCGTAGTTGTTCTTGGGCAGCGTGCCGAGGAAACGGTAGCCCTTGGGGCGCTTGAAACGCGCGATGTTGTCGAGGCAGAGAGCCTCGAGCGCTGCCGGCGCCACGTCCGTGCCCTCGCGGGCCACGACGAAGGCGATCGCCTCCTCGCCCCAGTCGGGGTGCGGCCGTCCGACGACGGCAGCCTCCAGTACGCCGGGATGGGTGAGCAGCACCTCTTCGATCTCGCGGGGATAGATGTTGGTGCCGCCCGATATGATCATGTCCTTGGAGCGGTCCTTGATCGTCAGGTAGCCGTCCTCATCCATGGCACCGAGGTCGCCGGTCCACAGCCAGCCGTCGCGCAGCGCCTTGGCATTCGCGTCGGGGTTTTTCCAGTATCCTTTCATTACGCAGTCGCTCTTGGTGACGATCTCGCCGATCTCCCCGCGCGGCAATTCGCGTCCGGCCTCGTCGACGACACGCACGGCGACGCCGGTGCGTGCCACGCCGGTGCTGCCCAGCCGTTCCCTGTAGCGGGGATGGCTGGTGTGGGCGTGCATGGCCTTGTCGAGGCCCGTGATCGTCATGGGGCTCTCGCCCTGCCCGTACAGTTGATAGAGCTTCGGGCCGAACAGCTCGAGCGCACGCTCCAGGTCCGCGAGATACATGGGCGCGCCGCCATAGGCGATGGTCTTGAGGCCGCGGGCGTCGGCTGTGCCGGCCTTGGGGTGGTTGATGAGGCGGGAGACCATGGTCGGCGCCGCGAACATGGAGACGTTCTCATAGCGGCCGAACGCATCGAGCACGCGCAGGGGATCGAAGCTGCCCGACAGGATGACGTTGTGCGATCCGCGGGAGAGATGGGCGAGGCCATAGAGCCCCGCGCCGTGCGTGAGCGGGGCCGCATGCAGCATGGTGTCACCCGGGCCGATGTAGTCGATATCGGCGTAGTAGCAGTGGCACGCAAACAGCAAGTTGCGGTGCGTGAGGACGGCGCCCTTGGGCCGGCCGGTGGTGCCGCTGGTGTAGAAGAGCCACGCCTCCGTCTCAGGATCGGCCGGCACCCTGTCCTCTGCGGGGCCGGACGACAGCGCCGCATAATCACGGCTGCCGGTGGAGAGGATCGGCGGCAGCGGGTCGGTCGAAATCGCAGGTGCGGAAAGAGCATCGGCCAGCTTTGGAGTCGCCAGGCACAACCCGACCTCGGCATCGGCCATGATCCACGTCATTTCGCGCGGATGCAGCTTGCTGTTCATCGGCACCGCCGTCAGGCCGGCGCGCCAGATGCCGTACAGCGCCGGCAGCAGGTCCGGGCCATTCTCCATGGCGAGCGCAACGCGGGCACCCGGCCGCAAGCCGTGACGCCTGAGGAGGCCGCCGGCAAAGCACTTGATCTGCCGCTCCAATTCCCCGTAGCTGAGGGTGCCTTCCTCCCACGAAATCGCCGGATGATGCGGCACCTGCTGCGCAATCTGGCGCAGGATCGACGACAGGTTCATGGGGCGGCTCGCGGCGACCGGGCGGGTTCCAGCGCGCTGACTTTGCATCACCGGCTTGTGAGCGGCAAGGCGCGCACCCGCGGCCCTCCGTTGGCGAAGGAACCATCGCGGCGGCGCCGGTGAAATGGGAAATCCAGCTCTGTTCCGGCCCTTCGCCTGGCATTCTTGTTGCGCATGCGAAACCTGTCGGCACAAGGCCGGATTTGCCTTCCGCATCACGGCCGAAGGCTTATTGGTCACCGTTTATCACGCATGCGCGAGCAGGTCTTTTCGCATGTGCAAACCCGCCCATATCAGCGTCACGAGCCGCGCAAAACCTGGCTGAACGTCAAGCGAAGCGGGGGCGGCCGAGAAAAAAGGACGAAAGCCATGAAGACCATTCTTTCAGCCCTTGTCGCCTTGTCGATGCTCGCCGCCGTCGCTCCCGCGAGCGCAGCCGAGTTCGACTCCAACAAGTTCTGGCAGCAGCAGGGCAACCGCTACTGAGCCAGCCGTCTCAACCCTCACTGGAAACTGTCACAACCCTCACTGGAAACTGGAGAACAGCCATGAAGACCATTCTTTCCACCCTGATCGCGCTGTCGGTCCTGGCCGGCGTTGCTGTTGCCCCCGCGGCGGCTGCGGTCGATGCCAAGTCCTTCTACGAGCAGCAGGAGCGGCAGTCCTTCTAAGGCCTGTCAATCAAACCAAGCCTTTCACCCCGATTTGCGGAGAACAGCCATGAAAACCATCCTGTCCACCCTGATCGCGCTGTCGGTCCTGGCCGGCATTGCTGCCGCCCCCGCGGCGGCTGCGGTCGATGCCAAGTCCTTCTACCAGCAGCAAGAGCGCCAGTCCTTCTAAGCCTCCCGGCAAGGACGCGCTTGGACGGCCCGCGAGCCACGCTCGCGGGGCCTTTCCCATTTCCGGGTCATGCGACAGACTTGCGCCGGGTCCGGATCGGGCTGGGATTTCCGTGTATTTGTGCATATATTGCGGGTAGCGATGGGGGCTCCGATAGACGGAAGGTCGATGACGGATACGGCAACGCTTCTGGATGCGCGACGCGGGCTTGTCGACCCGTTCGGTCGGCACGTCACCTATCTGCGCGTGTCGGTTACCGACCGCTGCGACTTCCGGTGCTCCTACTGCATGTCGGAGCACATGACCTTCCTGCCCAAAAAGGACCTGCTGTCGCTGGAGGAGCTGGACCGGCTCTGCTCGGCCTTCGTCGCCAAGGGCGTGCGCAAGCTGCGCATCACGGGCGGCGAGCCGCTGGTCCGCAAGAACATCCTATGGCTCTTCCGCGCGCTGGGCCGTCACCTCGACAGCGGGGCGCTAGACGAGCTGACGCTCACCACCAACGGCAGCCAGCTCGCCAAATATGCGCGCGAGCTCAAGGACGCGGGCGTGCGGCGCATCAATGTCTCCCTCGATACCCTGCGTGCCGACCGGTTCAAGGCCATCACGCGCTGGGGAGATCTGGCGCAGGTCATGACCGGCATCGAGGCTGCCGAGAAGGCAGGGCTTCAGATCAAGCTCAACGCCGTGGCGCTCAAGGGCCTCAACGAGGACGAGTTCGAGGAGCTCATCGAGTTCGCCCACGGCCGCGGCTTCGACCTCACCTTCATCGAGACCATGCCGATGGGGGACATCGACGGCGACCGCACCGAGCAGTACTTGCCGCTCTCGATCGTGCGTGCGCGGCTGATGGACCGCTACACGCTGGAGGACATCCCGTTCCGCACGGGCGGGCCCGCCCGCTATGTCCGCGTGCGCGAGACCGGCGGCCGCCTCGGGTTCATCACGCCGATGACGCACAATTTCTGCGAGAGCTGCAACCGCGTGCGGCTCACCTGCACAGGCACGCTCTACATGTGCCTCGGGCAGAACGACGCCGCCGACTTGCGCGCGCCATTGCGGGCAAGCGCCGACGACGCTCCGCTTTTGCGCGCCATCGACGAGGCGATCTCGCGCAAGCCCAAGGGCCACGATTTCGTCATCGACCGCCGCTCGCGCCAGCCGGCCGTCGCCCGCCACATGAGCGTCACGGGCGGCTGAGCCGCCATTGGCGGGTGCCGGCGAAGCAGGGCTCTCAGCGGGTCCCCACCAGCGCCTGCAATACCTGCGGCAGCACCTCGGGAAGGTCCTCGGCGATCAGGCCGACACCGTGCCGATCGGCGCACGCGCCGTGCAGCCATACGGCGGCGCACGCCGCCTCGAATGCCGGCATGCGCTGCGCCAGCAGGCCGGTGACGAAGCCGGCCAGGACATCGCCCGAGCCGGCCGTCGCGAGCCAGGGCGGAGCGTTGTCGTTGATGGCGGCGCGACCGTCGGGTGCGGCGATGACCGTGTCCGGCCCCTTGAGGATCACCACGCCTCCGCAGGCC
>DATFCC010000042.1:0-14046 GCA_035253505.1 Hyphomicrobiaceae bacterium | reverse complement strand
ATCCAGCCATCGCTTGGTGATACCACTTGGCCACCATAGCGGGTCTCCAGCACCACCCCCCGCGACTGGTTGCCGTACTGGGTCTTCTCGCCGAACGCCAGCACGCGCTTGCCCTGCACCGGCAGGGGAAGCAGGCCCCGGGCATCAGCGAAGGACATGGCCGGCTTGATGCGCCCGGGCGTGAGCATGGCCACGCGCTCGCTGGCCGGCGCCAGCACGACGGACGCGCCCTGATCCTGACCGCCGCCGCCAACAGCCGCCGTGGCTTTGGCGCCGCCCGTCGCCATTGCCGGTGCCTGGGTCGGCCCAGCCTGCTGCTCGAGGGCAGCGACCTCCTGCTCGTAGGAACCCAGGCCGGTCTTCTCGGCGACGGCCTTGTCGAGCTTGGAGATCAGATCGCCCAGGTCCGAGACGCTCTTGGAGATTTCCGTAGCGGCGTCGCGCACCTTGGCAAGCTCGGCCTGCCGCTCGGCCATCGACTGACGCTTCGTTTCCTGCAGGCCGGCCAGCCGCATGCGTGCATCGTTGAGCCGCGCTGTTTCGGCGCGCAGCTTGTCGCCCTCGATGCGGATGGAAGCCATCACCCGCATCAGGTCGTTGAGCTGCTCGGAGATCTGCTTTGCCTCGCCGCCAAGCTCATGCAGGACCGGCGTCAGCAGGGTTCCGCTGCGAAAGGCTGAGAGCACGTCCTTTCGGCTCGCGACCATCACGGGTGGCGGGTTCCGGCCCATTCTCAGCATGGCCGAAAGCACGGCCGAGATCGAGCCGTGGCGCGCCTCCAGGGTCTGGCGCAGCCGCTTCTCCTGGGCATCCAGCTCGCCCAGGCGCGATTCGATGAGATTGAGCTGGCCTTCGCTCTGCTGGACGAGCTTGGCCGTCTCCACGAGCCGCGCATTGATGCGCTCGCGTTCGGTGTTGATCTTGTCGAGGTCGGCCTGCACCTCCTTGCCGCGGCGCTCGGTCGCCTCCAGGCGCGTGCGGTCGTTCTGCAGGCGCTTGCGCGCTTCCTCCGGCGACAGGGGAGCCTGGGCGGCAGCGGCCAGCGGCAGGGCGAGGGCGCAGGCTGCGGCCACGTATCCCCAGGTCCGGATTCTCGGCCCGCGCCCAGCGTCTTCGCCCATGAGCCCTCGATCCATGCGTCGTGCCGCCGGAGCCGCCGAATCGCTCCCGCGCATAGGGTATGCCGCATTTCTGTGTAAAGGATCACGTCAAATGTGGCATGGATGCGTTTGGCGCCAGGCGATGGTCGCCTGGCCGCTGCCCGGTGCTATTGTGCCTGTGCCGTCGTGACTGACGCCCTTGCCCCGCACCCATTGCAGGCCCCGATGCCGATCGCTGCGAAGTACGTGACGTTCCTGGCCGTGGCCGCGGTCTCGGTGGTTCTGCTGGCCGGCTTCTGGAACATGATGCGCGGCTCCAATCCCAACCTGAGCCAGAAGCTCATGCGCTGGCGGGTCGGGCTGCAGTTTCTTGCCATTCTGATCGCCATGATTCTGGTCTATCTGTTGCGGCCGTGACAGTGGCGGTGGCGGCTTGACCGCTTCCGCTCGCCCGCTACGCTCATGGCGGACGCTTGCTGACGGCGCGTTGGAATTCCATCATGGTCGTGCTCAACAAGATCTATACGCGCGCGGGTGATGCCGGGCAGACCGCGCTCGGCACCGGCGAGCGCGTGCCCAAGCACTCCGCGCGGATCGCTGCCTACGGGACGGTGGACGAGACGAATGCGCAGATCGGAGTGGCGCGCGTGCAGCTCGGCGGCGGCCACGTCGACGTCGACGCCATGCTGGCCCGCATCCAGAACGACCTGTTCGACGTCGGCGCCGACCTCACCATGCCGGAACGCGGCGCGGCGAAGCGCAAGCGCGCACCGCTGCGCGTCACCGATCAGCAGGTCAAGCGGCTGGAAGACGAGATCGATGCCATGAACGCCGAGCTGCAGCCCTTGCGCTCGTTCGTGCTGCCGGGCGGCTCGGCGGCGGCGGCGGCCCTGCACGTGGCGCGCACCGTGTGCCGCCGGGCGGAGCGTGCGATTGCGGAATTGGCTGCGCTGCCCGACGAGCCGGTGGAACCTGCCGCGCTCAAGTACGTCAACCGCCTGTCGGATCACCTGTTCGTGGCCAGCCGCTATGTCAACGCGCGCGGCGCCGGTGACGTCTTGTGGGTGCCGGGGCAGAATCGCTGACAGGCGGGCGTGTCCCGGGGTCGTTCGGAGGTGGCAAGCCGTGGTCTTCATCCCACTCTCCGACGACAATCCCCTTCGTGCCATACGCTTCCAGTGGGTGACGGTCGGCCTCATCGTCGCCAACGTGCTCGTCTTTGTCTGGCAGAGCGCGGATGCGGGCAACGCGGCGTTTGCGAGCTTCGCCCTGATCCCGGCAGAGTTGTTTCAGGTCAACATCATTGGCGGCTCCGCGCACGGGCCGCTCGACGCCGTGTCCGTGCCCGAGGGCTACACGCTCCTCAGCTACATGTTCCTCCACGGCGACATCATCCACCTCTCCTCGAATATGCTCTTCCTGTGGGTGTTCGGCGACAACGTCGAGGATGCCTTGGGCCATGCCAAATACCTCGTCTTCTATCTGTTGTGCGGCGTCGCGGCCGGGCTGGCGCACGCACTCATGCTGCCGCAATCGGCGTTACCGCTGATCGGCGCCAGCGGAGCCGTTGCCGGCATTATCGGCGCCTACCTGGTGCTGCACCCGCGCGTCCTGGTGTGGGTGCTGGCGTTCCGTTTCATTCCGTTGCGGATCTCCGCCGCCTGGGTGCTCGGCGTTTGGGTCGTGACGCAGATCGTGATGGTGCTGATCAACCAGTCCGACCAGGTGGCTTGGTGGGCGCACATCGGCGGGGCGCTGGCCGGGGCCATACTCGTCCTTTTCATGCGCCGGCCCGGCGTGCCCCTGTTTGATCGGTGGCACGCGCCACCGGCGTGAGCTGCACAAGGGTGGGGCGTTCCCGCCACATTTCCGGCTGCCCAACTGTTGTCCAAAGTGACGCGCCGGTTGCCCAATTGACACCCAATTGTTGCCGCCGTACCTTTCCTTTTCGCAGTTGCGAAGCAGCCTTGTCCGGCCGTCATACGCAGGACACACAAATCGCGGGCTGCGGGGGGAATATCGCGATGCAACGCGGTCGATCGGGGGGCGCGGACCGCGCTTCAGATGGAGCTCTATCGCGGAATGAAAGTCCTGGTCGCCGTCAAGCGCGTGGTTGATTTCAACGTCAAGATCCGAGTCAAATCCGACGGATCGGGCGTCGAGCTTGCCAACGTCAAGATGTCGATGAACCCCTTCGACGAGATCGCCGTCGAGGAGGCGGTCAGGCTCAAGGAAAAAGGCGCCGTGTCGGAGATCGTCGCGGTCTCGATCGGCCCGACCAAGGCGCAGGAGACCATTCGCACCGCCCTGTCGATGGGCGCCGATCGCGGGCTGCTCGTCGAAACGCCGGAGGGGCAGGCCATCGAGCCGCTCGCGGTCGCCAAGATCCTCAAGGGTGTGATCGACGCGGAGAAGCCCGCCTTCGTCATCCTCGGCAAGCAGGCGATCGACGACGACTGCAATCAGACGGGCCAGATGTTGTCGGCACTGCTCGGCTGGTCGCAGGCGACCTTCGCCTCCAAGATCGTCATCGAAGGCGAGGTGGCGCACGTGACGCGCGAGGTCGACGGCGGCCTCGAGACGCTGCAGCTCAAGATGCCGCTGGTCGTCACCACCGACCTGAGGCTGAACGAGCCGCGCTATCCCTCGCTGCCGAACATCATGAAGGCGAAGAAGAAGCCGCTCGAGGTCAAGAAGCCCGGCGACTACGGCGTCGACACCGCGCCGCGCCTCAAGGTGCTCAAAACCGTTGAGCCGCCGGGCCGCAAGGCGGGCGTGAAGGTCGCCGATGCCGCCGAGCTGGTGGCCAAGCTCAAGGAGGTCGGGGCCCTGTCATGACCGTTCTCCTCCTTGCCGACCACGACAACAAGGCGCTCAGCGGCATCGTCGCCAAGGCGATGAGCGCCGCCAAGGCCTTGGGCCAGGACGTGCACGTTCTCGTCGCCGGCGCCGACTGCAAGGCCGTCGCCGAGGCTGCAGCCAAGCTCGAGGGGGCCGCCAAGGTGCTGCACGCCGATGCGCCGCAGCTCGGCCATCAGCTCGCAGAGGAAGTCTCGGCGCTGATCGTCTCCCTGGCCGGCAGCTACGATGCCGTCGTCGCTGCGGCCACGGCGTCGGGCAAGAACATCATGCCGCGCGTCGCAGCCGCCCTCGACGTGATGCAGATCTCCGACATCATCAAGGTGGTGTCACCCGACACCTTCGAGCGCCCCATCTACGCCGGCAATGCGATACAGACGGTGCAATCGGGTGACAAAAAGAAAGTCATAACGGTCCGCACCACGGCGTTTCCCGCGGTCGGTACCGGCGGATCTGCTCCCATAGAGGCCGTCGCGGCGCCAGCGCCCGCCGGCCTCTCCAGTTTCGAGAAGGCGGAGATCCAGAAGTCCGACCGCCCGGAACTCACCGCGGCCAAGATCGTGGTGTCGGGCGGGCGCGGCCTGCAGTCGGGCGAGAACTTCAAGAAGTACATCGAGCCGGTCGCCGACAAGCTCGGTGCCGCCGTTGGCGCCAGCCGCGCCGCCGTCGATGCGGGCTACATGCCCAACGACTACCAGGTGGGCCAGACCGGCAAGGTGGTCGCGCCCGAGCTTTACATCGCCGTCGGGATTTCAGGCGCCATTCAGCATCTGGCCGGCATGAAGGACAGCAAGGTCATCGTCGCCATCAACAAGGACGGCGAGGCGCCGATCTTCCAGGTGGCGGACTTCGGCTTGGTTGCGGACCTGTTCCAGACGCTGCCCGAGCTGAAGGCAGAGCTCGAGAAGGCCGGCAAATAGATCGGCAACGGCGGACATTCAACCGGGGTTGTGAAGGAGCAAGGCGTCATGGACGCAGGCGTCAAGACGAAAAAACCCGGCGGCCAGCTCGAGCGATCGCGCAAAGGCGAGGCCGGTGCGCAGGCCACCATCAAATCGGTCGGCATCATCGGCGCCGGCCAGATGGGCAACGGCATCGCTCACGTGGTGGCGCTGGCCGGCTATGACGTCGCCCTCTTCGACGTGAAAAAGGAGATGCTCGAAAAGGCGCGCACCACCATCGAGCGCAACATGGCGCGCCAGGTCTCGCGCGGCATCATCAGCGACGCGGAGATGCAGGCGGGCCTGAAGCGCATCCACGTCGCCTCCGACATGGGGGCCATCGGCGAGGCCGATCTCGTGATCGAGGCGGCGGTCGAAGACGAGGCCGTGAAGCGCAAGATCTTCACCGAGCTGTGTCCTCAGCTCAAGAAGAGCGCGGTCGTCGCCACCAACACGTCGTCGATCTCCATCACGCGGCTCGCCTCCGTGACCGACCGGCCGGAGCGCTTCATCGGCATCCACTTCATGAACCCCGTGCCGATGATGCAGCTCGTCGAGCTCATTCGCGGCATCGCCACCGAGGACGAGACGTTCGGCCTCGCCAAGAGCTTTATCGAGAGCCTTGGCAAGAGCATCGCGGTGTCGGAGGACTTTCCCGCCTTCATCGTCAACCGCATCCTGCTGCCGATGATCAACGAGGCGGTCTATACGTTGTACGAGGGTGTCGGCACGGTCGAATCCATCGACAAGGCCATGCGGCTTGGCGCCAACCATCCCATGGGTCCGCTGGAGCTCGCCGACTTCATCGGGCTCGACACCTGCCTGTCCGTCATGCAGGTGCTCTACGAAGGGCTGGCCGACTCCAAGTATCGGCCCTGCCCGCTGCTGGTCAAATACGTCGAGGCCGGCTGGCTCGGTCGCAAGACGCAGCGCGGCTTCTACGACTACCGGGGCGAGAAGCCGGTACCGACCCGCTGAGTCGGTTCCTCCCGCCCTGGCGGGACGGTCGTTGATGGCTTGCGTGCCCGCCGGGCCGCGGCCGCTGTCCGCAGCTCCATGCTGCGGCGCAAATCAACCTTCCCAGGAGCAATTAGGTCAGCTATGCTGTCCTTTAACACGAAGGGCCGCGCTGTCGCGGCGCGCCAGGGCGCCGACCTGGCCGCGCCGGGGATGCACAGACCCTCGTAGACTGGGGTGATCGGCCGCAAGGTACGCCCCGCCCGGTGCTGCAGCGCAAACCCCCATCCGATCCGGGAGATGGGGCGCGGCGCGCAGACTGGCGGCGGGCCATGGAGCGGCGGCGTTCGACTCCGCGTGGTGCTGATGCCCATCTGCCGGCGGGTCGTCGCTGGCGGGCGGGCGAAGGCGCGTGCGGGCGCGATGCATCCCAGGCGAATGCAATGACCAGCCGGAAGGCACAGGCCATGACCGTGGAAAGAGGAAAGACCGCGAGCGCGCATCACCCGGAAGCGGCACACCTTGTGCCCAAAGCCAGCGGTTTGTTCGATCCCAAGCGCGAGTACGACGCGTGCGGCGTCGGCTTCATTGCGAGCCTCAAGGGCACGGCGACGCATCAGATGATCAAGGATGCGCTCTACATCCTCGAGAACCTCGAGCATCGCGGTGCCGTGGGTGCCGATCCGATCGCCGGCGACGGTGCCGGCCTCCTGATCCAGGTCCCGCACGCTTTTCTCGCGGAGGAATGCGCAGCCCTGAAGATCAAGCTGCCGAAGCCCGGCCACTATGCGGTGGGTCACCTGTTCATGCCGCGCGTGGAGCGTCTGCGCGAGCACTGCGAACGCGTGTGGATGCGCATCATTCGCGAGGAGGGCCTGGAGTTCCTGGGCTGGCGCTCGGTGCCGGTCGACAACTCCTGTCTGTCGGAGATGGTGAAAGCCGTCGAGCCGGTCCACCGCCAGATTTTCATCGGCCGGCCGAAGGAGATGAAGGACGCCCAGGAGTTCGAGCGGCGGCTCTACGTCATCCGCAAGGTCGTCTCCAACGCGCTCTACTTCGCCTACAAGGGCAAGGACATCGGCCACTACACCGTGTCCCTGTCGTCGCGCACGCTGGTCTACAAGGGCATGTTCCTGTCCTACCAGGTGGCGAAGTACTACAAGGACGTCACCGACCCTCGGCTCGTGTCGTCCATGGCGCTGGTGCATCAGCGCTTCTCGACCAACACGTTTCCGTCCTGGAAGCTGGCTCACCCCTACCGGATGGTTGCGCACAACGGCGAGATCAATACGCTTCGCGGCAACGTCAACTGGATGGCGGCGCGGCAGGCGTCGGTGGCCTCCCCGCTGTTCGGCTCCGACATCAGCAAGCTGTGGCCGATCTCCTACGAGGGGCAGTCCGACACCGCCTGCTTCGACAACGCCCTCGAGTTCCTGGTGATGGGCGGCTACAGCCTGGCGCATGCCGCCATGATGCTGATCCCCGAGGCGTGGGCCGGCAATCCGCTCATGGACGGCAAGCGCCGCGCCTTCTACGAGTACCACGCCTGCCTGATGGAGCCGTGGGACGGGCCCGCCGCCATGGCCTTCACCGACGGCCGCCAGATCGGCGCCACGCTCGACCGCAATGGCTTGCGGCCGGCGCGCTACCTCGTCACCAAGGACGACCGCGTGATCATGTCCTCCGAGGCCGGCGTGCTGCCGGTGGCTGAGGAGAACGTGGCGCGCAAGTGGCGCCTGCAGCCCGGCAAGATGCTGCTGATCGACCTGGAAGAGGGCCGCATCATCTCCGATGACGACCTCAAGGCCGACCTCGCCGCGCGCTACCCCTACGAGCAGTGGCTGAAGCGGACCCAGGTGCAGGTCGGCGACCTGCCGCTGCCCAAGAAGATGCCGCGCAAGAAGAGCAACGTGGCGCTGCTCGACCTGCAGCAGGCCTTCGGCTACACGCAGGAAAGCCTCAAGTTCCTGATGGCGCCGATGGCCCATACGGGCCAGGAGGCGGTCGGCTCCATGGGCAACGACACGCCGGTTTCCGTGCTGTCGAACAAGCCCAAGCTGCTGCACACCTACTTCAAGCAGAACTTCGCCCAGGTGACGAACCCGCCGATCGATTCGATCCGCGAGGAGCTCGTCATGAGCCTCGTCTCCTTCATCGGGCCGCGGCCGAACCTGCTCGACCTGGAAGGCACTGCCAAGATCAAGCGGCTCGAGGTCTACCAGCCGATCCTCACCAACGAGGACCTGGAGCGCATCCGCCAGATCGGTCTCGTCAAGGACAACCAGTTCTCATCGGTGACGATCGACATCACCTATCCGGCCGAGACCGGCGCCCAGGGAATGTCGGCCGCGCTCGACGTGGTGTGCGCCGAGGCCGAGGAAGCCGTGCGCTCCAAGGAATACAACATCGTCATCCTGTCGGACCGCGCCACTGGGCCCGACCGTATTCCGATCCCGTCGCTGCTCGCCACCTCGGCCGTGCATCATCACCTGATCCGCCAGGGGCTGCGCACCTCGGTCGGGCTTGTGGTCGAGACCGGTGAGGCGCACGAGGTGCACCAGTTCTGCGTGCTGGCCGGCTACGGTGCGGAGGCGATCAATCCCTATCTCGCCTTCGACACGCTGGAGCAGCTCCTGCCCGAGCTCGACGAGAAGCTCACGCTGAAGGAAGCCCAGAAGCGCTACATCAAGGCCGTCGACAAGGGCCTGCTGAAGGTGATGTCCAAGATGGGCATCTCGACCTACCAGTCCTACTGCGGCGCCCAGATCTTCGACGCCATCGGCCTCAAGTCGAGCTTCGTGCGCAAGTATTTCACCGGCACGCACACGCAGGTGGAAGGCGCCGGGCTCAGGCAGATCGCGCGTGAGACGGCCGAGCGCCACCGCCAGGCCTTCGGCGACGTGCCGGTGCTGGAAAGCGCGCTGGACGTCGGCGGCGAGTACGCTTACCGCATCCGCGGCGAGGCGCACGTGTGGCGGCCGTCGGTGGTCGCCGACCTGCAGCACGCGGTGCGCGGCAATCTGCCGGAGAAGTACCGCTCCTACGCCCAGCAGATCAACGACCAGTCCGAGCAGCTCATGACGCTGCGCGGCCTCTTCCGTCTGAAGGCTGCCGAGGAGCTCGGCCGCAAGCCGGTGCCACTGGCCGAGGTCGAGCCCGCGGCCGCCATCGTGCGCCGCTTCTCGACCGGCGCGATGAGCTTCGGCTCGATCTCGCGCGAGGCGCATACGACGCTCGCCGTGGCTATGAACCGCATCGGCGGCAAGTCCAACACCGGCGAGGGCGGCGAGGAAGCCGACCGCTTCAAGACCATGCCGAACGGCGACTCCATGCGCTCGGCCATCAAGCAGGTGGCCTCGGGCCGGTTCGGCGTGACGGCGGAGTACCTCGTCAACTCCAGCGTCATGCAGATCAAGATGGCGCAGGGAGCCAAGCCCGGCGAAGGCGGCCAGCTCCCCGGGCACAAGGTGGACAACATCATTGCCAAGGTCCGCCATTCCACGCCCGGCGTCGGCCTCATCTCGCCGCCGCCGCATCACGACATCTATTCCATCGAGGACCTGGCGCAGCTCATCTTCGACCTGAAGAACGTCAACCCGCGCGCCGACGTCTCCGTGAAGCTCGTCTCCGAGGTGGGCGTCGGCACGGTCGCGGCGGGCGTCGCCAAGGCGCGCTCCGACCACGTGACGATCGCCGGCTTCGAGGGTGGCACGGGTGCCTCGCCGCTCACCTCCATCAAGCACGCGGGCTCGCCGTGGGAGATCGGGCTCGCTGAGACGCATCAGACGCTGGTGGCGAACCGACTCAGGGGCCGCATCGCTGTGCAGGTCGACGGCGGCATCCGCACGGGTCGCGACGTGGTGATCGGGGCCATGCTGGGCGCGGACGAGTTCGGCTTCTCCACGGCGCCGCTGATCGCGCTCGGCTGCATCATGATGCGCAAGTGCCACCTCAACACCTGTCCGGTGGGAGTCGCCACCCAGGATCCGGTGCTGCGCGCCAAGTTCAAGGGCCAGCCCGAGCACGCCATCAACTTCTTCTTCTTCATCGCCGAGGAAGTGCGCGAGATCATGGCCGCGCTCGGCTTCCGCACCTTCAACGAGATGGTCGGCCAGTCGCAGTTCCTCGACAAGGAGCGCGCCATCGGCCACTGGAAAGCGCGCGGACTCGACTTCGAGAAGCTGTTCCACAAGCCCGACGTGCCCAAGGGAGTCGCCGTCTACAACAGCGAGCGCCAGAACCACGGGCTGGAGAAGGTGCTCGACAACAAGCTGATCGAGCTCGCCATGCCGGCGCTCGAAGGCAAGGAGCGGGTGAAGCACGAGCTTCCCATCTCCAACCGCGACCGCACGACGGGCGCCATGCTCTCGGGCGAGGTGGCCCGGCGCCACGGCCATGGCGGGCTGGCGGAGGACAGCATCTGGCTGTCGTTCAACGGCACCGCCGGGCAGAGCTTCGGTGCGTGGCTTGCGCACGGCGTCACGCTCGACCTCGTCGGCGAGGCCAACGACTACGTCGGCAAGGGCCTCTCGGGTGGCAAGCTGATCGTGCGCCCGCATCCCAAGTCCGGCATCGTGCCCGAGGAGAGCATCATCGTCGGCAACACGGTGCTGTACGGCGCCATCACCGGCGAGTGCTACTTCCGCGGCGTTGCCGGCGAGCGCTTCGCCGTGCGCAACTCCGGCGCCGTGGCGGTGGTTGAAGGCACCGGCGATCACGGCTGCGAGTACATGACCGGCGGCGTGGTGGTGGTGCTCGGCCCCACGGGCCGCAATTTCGCGGCCGGCATGTCGGGCGGCATCGCCTACGTGCTGGACGAGGACGGCACGTTCGAGCGCCGCTGCAACCTCTCCATGATCGACCTGGCTCCGGTGTCGGCCGAGGAGGAGGTCATGCGGCGGCTCTCCAACCAGGGCGGCGACCTCGAGAGCCACGGGCTGGTCGATGTCATGCGCGACATGACGAGCCAGGACGCCGAGCGCCTGCATCAGCTCATCGCCCGCCATGCCCACTACACCAATTCGGCGAAGGCCAAGACGATTCTCGAGAATTGGGCCGCCTGGCAGGGCAAGTTCAAGAAGGTGATGCCGGTCGAGTACCGACGTGCGCTCGAGGAGATCTCCAAGCACCAGATCGCCGACAAGACCGGCTTCGACGTGCTGGAGATCGGCATCCCGGCCGCCAAGGGCTAGCAATGCAGCAGGCGCGTGGTTCCAACCGCGCGCCCTGCGCGGAAAGAGACGTGCGCCATGAGGATTTTCGGCGATTTCGGGTCAGGCAACTGCCTGAAGGTGAAGTATACGGCTGACTGCCTGCGCCTGCCGTACACCTGGGTGCCGACCGACATCATGAAGGGTGAGACCCGCACCCCCGCGTTCCTCGCCAAGTTCCCGATGGGCCGCATACCCGCGGTCGAGCTGGAGGACGGGCGGTGTTTGGCCGAGTCGAACGCGATCATCCGCTACCTGGCGCGCGGGAGCGCCCTTCTGCCCGACGACCGTTATTCGGAAGCGAAAATCGACGAGCTGCTGTTCTGGGAACAGTACAGCCACGAGCCCTACGTGGCGACGACGCGCTACCACATGGTCTATCTCAAGCGGTCGCTGGCCGAGCGGGAGCCCTGGCGGGTTGAGCGCGGCGAGGCGGCACTCGACCTGATGGACAAGCGGCTGCTGGCGGGGCGTCGCTGGCTCGTGGACGAGGCCATGACCATTGCAGACATCGCCCTTCTGCCCTACACGCGGCTGGCGCACGAGGGCGGCTTCGACCTGACGCCGCGACCCAACGTTCGGGCGTGGATTGCGCGCTGTGAGCAGGCTTTGCGCTTGGAGCCAGTGGACCCATGATGTCGAGCCGACAGAAGGACTTCACGAGCCCGCGGCGGCATACGGATTGTGTACCGTGAGCTCATCGATGACGAGACCGTCCTGCACGTCCTCGGAGTACAGCACCCGGCAGCCGGCCAGTTGCGCCGCGGCGACGATCATGCTGTCGTATACGCTCAATTGGTATCGCTGCGACAGCGCGAGGCCTCGGTCATGGGTCTCCTCCGTCAGGGGAACAACCGCGCATAGTTCGCGGAGTTGCCGGCAGGCCTCGACGACGTCTGGCCACTCAAATGAAAACTTCCGGCGCAGCGTGCTTGCGCATTCGTTGAGCACTTGGACGCTCACCGTGCCACCTGCGCGGAGAAGTATCCAAGAGACATCTGCGGACCGCGCGTTGCCGGCCAGCGCGTACAAGACGACATTGGTATCGAAGAAGATATCAGTCTTCGTCGTAGGCATCGGAGCGCTTGAAGCGATATTGCGCTGGTACGAGGCCGGCATACTTCTCCCGAAGCTTGCGAAGCCTTGCGACCGCTTCTTCCCTGTTGATTTTGCGCTCGATCTCGAGCCTCTCGCGCGAGGCCTTGACGATTTCGATCTCGTCGCCCTCGGCAAGGCCGAGTTCGGCAACGACTTTTGCGGGCAGCCGCACGGCGAGGCTGTTTCCCCACTTGGCGACTTGCATGACAATCTCCTGGATATACATTGCAGAAATGTATATCCATGGCGCGGGCTCGTCAAGATTGACCAGCTCCAGCCGACCCTGCACTAGGCGACACGATGGGCAAGATCACCGGCTTCATGGAGTTCGACCGCCGCGACAGGGCCTATCGCCCGGTCGAGGAGCGGCTGAAGCATTGGCGCGAGTTCGTCGAGCCGCTGTCGAAGGAGGAGGTGACATCGCAGGCCGCGCGCTGCATGGACTGCGGCATCCCCTACTGTCACAACGGCTGCCCGGTGAACAACCAGATCCCGGACTGGAACGATCTCGTCTATCGCGATCAGTGGAAGACGGCCGCCGTCAACCTGCATTCCACCAACAACTTCCCGGAGGTCACGGGGCGGGTGTGCCCGGCACCGTGCGAGGCTTCCTGCACGCTCAATATCGACGACAAGCCGGTCACCATCAAAACCATCGAGTGCGCCATCGCCGACAGGGCCCTGGCAGAGGGCTGGGTCGCGCCCGAGCCGCCGGAGAAAAAGACCGGCAAGAAGGTGGCGATCGTGGGCTCCGGCCCCGCGGGATTGGCGGCGGCCCAGCAGCTCGCGCGCGCCGGCCACGAAGTCCACGTCTATGAAAAGAGCGCGAAGCCTGGCGGCCTGCTCGTCTACGGCATTCCCGACTTCAAGATGGAGAAGGAGATCGTCGCGCGGCGCGTGAAGCAGATGGAGGCGGAGGGGGTGGTCTTCCACTGTGGCGTCCACGTCGGCAGGGACATCAGCGCCGCCGTGCTGGAGGCCTCGCACGATGCGCTGCTCCTGGCCGGCGGCTCCGAGCAACCGTTCGATTTCTTCGCCAAGGCGCCCGGGCGCGAGCTGGATGGCCTGGTCTTCGCCATGACCTTCCTGCCGCAACAGAACCGGCGCGTGGCCGCAGAGCCTCAGCGCGACGAGCCGCAGATCACCGCCAAGGACAAGCATGTGGTCGTGATCGGCGGCGGCGACACCGGCAGCGACTGCATCGGCACCTCCTTCCGCCAGGGGGCCAGGTCGGTGACGCAGCTCGAGATCATGCCGATGCCGCCCGAGAAGGAGAACAAGTCGCTGTCGTGGCCCCACTGGCCGCTGAAGCTGCGCGTCTCCTCCAGTCAGGCCGAAGGCGCCAAGGTGGAGTACTCGATCTCGACCACCGGCTTCACCGGCAGCAACGGCAAGGTCGAGAAGCTCGCCTATACGCGCGTCGACAACTCCCTCAAGCCTGTGCCGGGAAGTGAGGGCCACCTGCCGGCCGACCTCGTGCTGTTCGCCATGGGCTTCTCGGGGCCGGTCGAGGAGGACGTGATCAAGGAGCTGGCGCTGCCATTGGTGGCCCGCGGCCGCTTCAAGGGCATCGACGCCGGCGAGCGCGACTATCGCGTCAAGACGCGCGACAAGGTGTTCGCCGCGGGCGACATCCGGCGCGGGCAAAGCCTGGTGGTGTGGGCGATCCGCGAGGGCCGGCAGGCGGCGCACGCCATCGACCGCTTCCTCATGGGAAGAAGCGACCTGCCGCGCTGATCGCGCGGGCTGCTCGGGGCGCCGCATCCATTACCAACACTTAAGGCTGCAGGCCGCCGGGTTTGCGCCGCATCCTCCGTTTTTCCCGCAGCGATCATGAGCGGGATTGACGCGAAGGAGATCCAACACGATGCAAGTCCCCCG
>DATFCC010000041.1:0-6276 GCA_035253505.1 Hyphomicrobiaceae bacterium | reverse complement strand
CTTCACGCTCCAGGACTTCCTCTCGGAGATCGCCGATCTCGACATGACTGTAGGCACCCGATGACCAGGCCGCTCTACCGCCGGGTGCTCGGCCCCGCATTCGACGCCCTGCCGCCGCGCGTGCGTCAGTTGCACGACCTCGACGGCACGAGCGTCTGGGAGGGGGTGGCCGATGTCGAGCGAGGCCCATCGCTCGCGAGCCGCCTCGCCGGCTGGCTCACCCGCCTGCCGCCCGCGGGCAGCGCTCTCCCGCTGCGCGTCACGTTCGAGGCCGTGGGAGATCGGGAATTGTGGTCGCGACGCTTCGGCAGCGCGCTGTTCTCCTCCACGCAATACCAGCGCGGCGCCTTCCTGGTCGAGCGCGTCGGGCCCACGACGTTCGTCTTCGCGTGCGAGGCGACCGCGGAAACACTCAAGCTGCGGCTGGCCCGATTTCGCGCGCTGGGCATTCCGCTGCCGCGCTTCATGCATCCGCTGGTGCAAACCTGCGAAAGCGAGCGCGACGGGCGCTACCACTTCGAGGTGGAGGCGCACCTGCCGCTGTTCGGGCTGCTGGTGCGCTATTCCGGCTGGCTCGAGCCACGCAGGGCGCAATCATGTAGGGCGCAATAGGCGACAGCCGTATTGCGCCGATCACGGCGCCGATCCATTGCACATCGGCGCAATACGCTTCGCTATTGCGCCCTACGGGTGGCTTGTCCGAATGGCTGGAGCCGGCAAGGCGCGCCGGAGACCTCAATACTCGCGCTTTTTCGGCTCGATATAGGTGACCTCGTTGGTCATCGTGTAGGCGTGCACGGGCCGATAGTCGAGCCGCACGGTGCGGCTGGCGTCATCGGTCCAGGCCAGCGTGTGCTTCATCCAGTGGACGTCGTCGCGGTCGGGGTAGTCCTCGCGCGCGTGCGCGCCCCGCGATTCCTGGCGATTGAGCGCACTCACCACGCTGGCCGCGGCCTGCACGATCAGGTTCTGGTACTCCAGCGTCTCCACCAGATCGGAGTTCCAGATCAGCGAGCGGTCCCGCACGCTGATGTCGTCGGTGCCCTTCCACACCTCCTGGATCATCTGCGCACCCTCCTCCAGCACGGGGCCGGTGCGGAACACCGCGCAGTTAGTCTGCATCGCCTTCTGCATCTTGAGGCGCAGCGCCGAGGTGGGAGTCCCGCCGCAAGCGTGGCGGGCCTTGTCGAGCCGGGAGAGCGCCATCTCGTCGGCGTCCCTGGACAACGGCGGCATGGCAGAGCCGGATTCCACGGTCTCGCCGCAGCGCAGCCCGGCGGCCCGCCCGAACACGACGAGATCGGTGAGTGAGTTGGAGCCGAGCCGGTTGGCGCCGTGCACCGACACGCAGGCCGCCTCGCCGATGGCCAGCAGGCCCGGCACCACGGTGTCGGGATTGCCGTCCTTCAGGGTCACGACCTCGCCGTGGTAGTTGGTGGGGATGCCGCCCATGTTGTAGTGCACGGTCGGCAGCACCGGGATCGGCTCGCGGCGGAGGTCGACGCCGGCGAAGATGCGCGCGCTCTCCGTGATGCCGGGCAGCCGCTCGTGCAGGATTTTCGGGTCGAGATGATCGAGGTGGAGGAAGATGTGGTCCTTCTCTGGGCCCACGCCGCGCCCTTCCCGAATCTCGATGGTCATGGAGCGCGAGACGACGTCGCGCGAGGCCAAATCCTTGGCGTGCGGCGCATACCGCTCCATGAAGCGCTCGCCGCTGGCGTTGGTGAGATAGCCGCCTTCGCCGCGGGCACCCTCGGTGATGAGCACGCCGGCGCCGTAGACGCCCGTCGGATGGAACTGGATGAACTCCATGTCCTGCAGCGGCAGGCCGGCGCGCAACACCATGGCGTTGCCGTCGCCCGTGCAGGTGTGGGCCGAGGTGCAGGTGAAGTAGGCGCGGCCGTATCCGCCGGTCGCCAGGATCGTCTTCTTGGCGCGGAAGCGATGCAGCGTGCCGTCCTCCAGGCACAGCGCGACGATGCCGCCGCAGGCGCCGTCCTGGTCCATGATGAGGTCGATGGCGAAATACTCGACGAAGAACTGTGCGGCGTGCTTGAGCGACTGACCGTACAGGGTGTGCAGCATCGCATGCCCGGTGCGGTCGGCCGCGGCACAGGTGCGCTGGGCCGGCGGACCGCTGCCGAACTCGGTGGTCATGCCGCCGAAGGGGCGCTGATAGATATACCCGTCCTCGGTGCGGCTGAAGGGCACCCCGTAGTGCTCGAGCTCGTAGACGGCGGCGCTGGCATTGCGGCAGAGGTATTCGATGGCGTCCTGGTCGCCCAGCCAGTCGGCGCCCTTGACGGTGTCGTACATGTGCCAGCGCCAGTCGTCGTGGCCCATGTTGCCGATGGCGGCGGCGATGCCGCCCTGGGCCGCCACCGTATGCGAGCGCGTCGGGAATACCTTGGTGACGCACGCGGTCCTGAGGCCGGCCTCGGCGCAGCCGAGCGTCGCCCGCAGCCCCGAGCCGCCCGCGCCCACCACCACCACATCGTAGACGTGCTCGGTGACCGGATATGCCCGGCCATTGACGGCGGGCTTGGCGACACCGTTGCCCTTATCGCGAACGTTCTCTTCCGGCATCTTCAGGCTCCGAAGCTCAGCTTCAGCACGGCGTAGAGGCACGCCAGACCGACGGCGAATACGAAGAAGGAGTTCAGCATCAGGGCCGCCACCTTGCGGCCCTCGGAGTGGACGTAGTCCTCGATGATGGTCTGCATGCCGAGTCGCATGTGCATGAGCCCTGACAGCACCAGCAGCAGAAGCGGGATGGCGACCTGGGGTCTTGCGAGCGACCGCTTCACGGTGGCGTGGTCGGCGCCGATGTGCGTCACCAGCAGCCAGATCAGGAACGACACCAGGAAGATGTTGGCGACCGCCGTGACGCGCTGGCGCCAGAAATGGTCGGCGCCTTCCTTGGCGGAGCCGAGGCCGCGGGCGCGCGCGAGCGGCGTGCGGTAGCCCATGTCACAGGCCTCCCCTGAGCGAAAGCCCGACCGCCCACAGCGCCAATGTGAAAGTGACCGACAGGATGATCGTCAGCCATGACAGGACGTTGACCTGCCAGATCTGGAACCCGCGCCCGGTATCCCAGATGAGGTGGCGCATGCCGCCCAGCATGTGGTGCACGAGAGCCCACGTGTAGCCGAACAGGACCAGCAGCCCGAGCGGATGGGCGAACACCGCACCGACTGCATCGAAGGCCTTAGGGCCCATGGCCGCCGCGATCAGCCAGGCCGCCAGGAGCAGCGTTCCGAAATACAGCGCGCCGCCGGTCAGCCGATGCAGGATCGACATCACCATGTTGATCAGCGGCCGATAGATGGAAAGATGAGGAGAGAGCGGACGTTCGACCGTCTGTCTGGCCTCGGCCATGGTGGACTCGTCTCCCGCTCTTGGCTCCAGGCATCGGCCGCAACGGCGCGATGCGCTTGGGCTTGTAGCGCGCTGCAGCAGAGGCAGCAATTGTCCATATGTCACTGCACAGGTGCGGGCCGAAGACGCGGGCAGCGCATGTCTGGTATACCAGGGAGCAGCGGGCGGCTCCGCGCCCCGCCCGTCTCGTGTCCGGCCACGACTTGATGGTGCACAACATGCGCCGATGCCGCTGCGCCCTTCAGCGCGGTAGCACCAGCCAGAGGTCCAGGTCGAGAATCACCCCCACCTCGTACTCGCCGTCGGCGCTGCGCAGGGGAAAGCCGGCGCAGGCGCGGTTCTTCGCGGCGACCAGCCGCGTGCGCAGGGCTCCGACGTCACCGCGGCCTGCAATCTCGGCTGTCTCCAACACCTCCGACCAGGCATAAACCGTATCGCCGCCGAAGCAGGGCGCCACGTGCCGGCCGCCGTTGATGGCCGCGACGTGGAAGGCATTGGCAAGGCCGTTGAAGGACAACGCGCGCGCCAGCGATATGACCACCCCGCCGTAAACCAGGCGCCGCTTGAACTGTCCCTGCGCCTGCTCATGCAGGTTGAAATGAACCTTGGCCGTGTTCTGGTAGAGGCGCGTTGCGATCTGATGCTCGGCCTCCTCGAGCGTCATGGCATCGGCGTGATCGATCTTCTCGCCGACGGCATAGTCGCCCCAGCGGTCCTTCGCGCCGGAAAGCGTGAAATCGTACGCCCCCACGTCGAGCCGGGGCACGGCGCTGCCGATCGTGGCCGGGTCGACACGGTCAGCAAGCTTGGGAACGACGGGCGTCGGCGCCGGCGCCGCATTGTCCCGCTTGCGCACCATCACCCAGCGCACGTACTCGAGCACGGTCTCGCCGCGCTGGTTGCTGCCACGGGTGCGCACATACACCACGCCGGAGGCGCGGTTGGAGTTCTCGCGCAGGCCGATCACCTCCGAGGCGGCCGTCAGCGTATCCCCCGGATAGACCGGCACCAGGAACCGGCACTCCGCGTAGCCGAGGTTGGCAATGGCGTTGAGCGAGACGTCCGCGACGGACTTGCCGAACACGGTGTGGAAGACGATGAGGTCGTCGACGGGCGCATGGGGATAGCCGATGCCCCTCGCGAACACATCGGAGGACTGCACGGCGAAGCGCGGCCCGTAGAGGCTGTTGTAGACGGCGACGTCGCCGAGCGTGAGCGTGCGCGGGGTGGCGTGCTGCAGCACCTGCCCCACCCGAAAATCCTCGAAGAAATTGCCGGGATTGGTCTTGGCCGTGGTCATGACGCCTGCGTCCTCTCGATCGCCTCGGCGATGGCGACGGTACGCGCCGCCATCTCGGCGTGCAGAAGCTCGACCATGCGGCCTTCCACCGTGATCACGCCCTTGCCCTTGCTCTCGGGTTGCGCGAACGCGGCGATGATCTTGCGGGCAAAGGCAACCTCGGCGGCGGGCGGGGCGAACACCTCGTTAGCAAGGGCCACCTGGTCGGGGTGGATCAAGGTCTTGCCGTCGAACCCGAGGCGGCGGCCGTGGATGCACTCGCGCCGGTAGCCGTCGAGGTCCTTGAAGTTGTTGTAGACGCCGTCGAGAACGTCGAGGCCGTATGCCCGTGCCGCCGTCAGGGCCGCCGACAGCCAGTAGAGCGCCGGCCGCCGGTTGCCGGAGAGATCGGCGCGAGTTTCCTTGACGAGATCGTTGAGGCCCAGAACGAAACATGCCAGCCGCGCCCCCTGGTGCCGCGAGGTGGAGGCGATGTCGTGCAGGTTGAGAATGGCGAGCGGGGTCTCGATCATGGCCCACAGCCGGGTCTTCTCGGGGGCGCCCGCGCGCGCCAGGGCCTCGGTCGCGCGGATGATGTCGGCACCGGTATTCGGCTTCGGCAGCAGCACGGCGTCGGGAGCTGCCGCGGCCGCGGCAGCGAGGTCGGCCTGGCCCCAGGGCGTATCGAGGCCGTTGATGCGGATGACGAGCTCGCGCAGGCCGTAGCCGCCGCCTCTCACGGCGTCGCACACCTGCTGGCGCGCGGCCTCCTTGGCCTCGGGCGCGACGGCGTCCTCCAGGTCGAGGATCAGCCCGTCGGCGGGAAGCGATTTGGCCTTCTCCAGCGCACGCGCGTTCGAGCCCGGCATGTAGAGCACGCTGCGGCGGGGTCGGATTTGCATGGAGCGCTCCTCGGCTGGCACGATCGAACGTGGCCCCTTCTAGGCAAGCGCCGTGCCTTCCGTAAAGGCAAAGGGGTGAACACGAGGGGTCAGACCCCTTGCGGACACGGTTTCGGCTAATATGCGATTGTGGAGGCAAGGGGTCTGACCCCTCATGAACCTGCTCACGAACGGAGCGAGCGTGGATAGCGCCGATGTGGTGATCGCGGGCGGGGGGATCGTCGGCAGCGCGGTCGCCTACTTTCTGAGCGGGGACGGCGCCTTTCGGGGACGGCGGATCGCCCTCGTCGAGCGCGACCCCAGCTATGCCGAGGCCAGCACCTCCCTCTCGGCCGGCGGCATACGCCAGCAGTTCTCGACGCCCGAGAACATCGCGCTGTCGCAGTTCACCCTGTCGCTGATCCGGAACATCAAGACGGTGTTCGGGCCGCAGGCCGATGTCGCGTTCCGGGAGCAGGGCTACCTGATCACGGCGTCCGCGGCGGGGCGAGCGCTGCTGGCCGACAACGTCGCCCTCCAGCAGGCCCACGGGGGGGACATCGCGCTCCTCGACGCGGCCGAGATGGCACGCCGGTTTCCGTGGATTGCCACGGACGGCCTCGCGGCCGGGGCGCTCGGCATGAGCGGCGAGGGCTGGTTCGACCCGCCGAGCCTGGCCGCGCTCATGCGCGACGCGGCCAGGGCGCGAGGGGCGACGGTGCTGCACGACCAGGTGAC
>DATFCC010000040.1:0-3498 GCA_035253505.1 Hyphomicrobiaceae bacterium | reverse complement strand
GCGTCTGGCCCTTGGCCATCAGGATCTCGACCTGGTCGCCGTTCTTGAGTTGCGTGGTGAGCGGAAGCTGGCGGCCGTTGACGACCGCGCCGACGCAGGAGTTGCCGACGTCGGTGTGCACGGCATAGGCGAAATCGATCGGCGTGGCGCCGCGTGGCAGGGCAATCAGGCGACCCTTGGGCGTGAAGCAGAACACCTGGTCCTGGAACAGCTCGAGCTTGGTATGCTCGAGGAATTCCTCGGGATTGTCCCCCTCCAGCAGCGTATCGACCAGGCGGCGCAGCCAGAAGTAGGGGTTCTCCTTCAGCGCCCCGCCGGTGCCGTTGCCGGGCGCCGCACTCGCGCCGTCGGACAGCCCGTCCTTGTAGAGCGCGTGCGCCGCCACACCGTATTCCGCGATGCGGTCCATCGCGCCGGTTCGGATCTGCAACTCGACCCACTGGTGCCGCGGCCCCACCACCGTGGTGTGGATCGACTGATAGTTGTTCTGCTTGGGCGTCGATACGTAGTCCTTGAAGCGGCCGGGCACTGCGCGCCAGGCCGAGTGCACGATGCCGAGCGCCCGATAGCAGGCATCGAGGTCCTCGACGACGATGCGGAAACCGTAGATGTCGGAGAGCTGCTCCAGCGAAATCTGGCGGTTCTGCATCTTGCGCCAGATGGAGAACGGCTTCTTCTCCCGCCCGTACACCTCCGCGTGGAGGCCCGCACCGGCGAGCCTCGCCTTCAGCGCGGCGACGATTTCCCCGACCAGGCCGGCGTTCTTCTTGTGGATGTCGGCGAGCTTGTCGACCACCGTCTTGTAGGCGTCGGGCGAGCCCCACTTGAAGGCCAGCTGCTCCAGCTCCTCGCGCAGGGTCTGCATGCCCATGCGGCCGGCGAGGGGAGCATAGATCTCGAGCGTCTCCTCGGAGATGCGCTGGCGGCTCTCCGGCTTCACGTGCTCCAGCGTGCGCATGTTGTGCAGCCGGTCCGCCAGCTTGATCAGCAGGACGCGGATGTCGCTGGTGATTGCGACCAGCAGCTTGCGGAAGTTCTCCGCCTGCTCGGCCTTGCGCGTGACGAGGTCGAGCCGCTTGATCTTGGTGAGACCCTCGACCAGCGCGCCGATCTCCTTGCCGAACTTCTGGTCGATCTCGGCGCGGGTGACGTCCGTGTCCTCGATGACGTCGTGCAGCAGGGCCGCGGCGATGGTCGCATCATCGAGCTTCAGCTCGGTGAGGATCGCGGCGACCTCCAGGGGATGGGAGAAGAAGGGATCGCCCGAGGCGCGCTTCTGGTGTCCGTGCGCCTGCATGGCATAGACGTAGGCGCGATTGAGCAGCGCCTCGTCGGCGGTCGGGTCGTATTTCTGGACCCTCTCGACAAGCTCGTATTGGCGCATCATGCCACGCCTCGCGGGGTCCGGCTCGCGCCGATGAGGTTGCTCCCCGGGGAAAGCGCCGGTCCGGGTGCCGGCCTGCGCATTCGCGGCACCCGCTGCGATGCGCCCGGCGACGGGCGCCTCAGCGCGAGCCCGGTCCGCTGCCGCCGCCGTTGGCGGATGGCTCGGTCGGCGTCAGGCTTTCCATGCCGCGCAGCAATTGCTCTTCCGTGATCACGTCGACCACGGTATCGCTGGACTGGTCGTCGCGGCCGAGCACCGGCCGGCGGTCCACAGGAAGCACAGGGGCGGCGGCGGCCTCGGGCTCGTCGACCTCGACGTTGCGCTGGATGGAGTGGATCAGCCCCTCGCGCATGTCGTCGGGCGGGATCGTCTTTTCCGCGATCTCGCGCAGGGCGATCACGGGGTTCTTGTCGTTCTCCGCGTCGATGGTGATCTGCGAGCCGTTGGCGATCGATCTGGCCCGGTGCGCCGCCAGCAGCACGAGCTCGAAGCGGTTCGGTACCTTGTCGACGCAATCCTCGACGGTCACGCGCGCCATGCGGTCAGCCCTCTATGATGAGTTCACGCCCAAAGGCGCCCTCGGGTGGTGTCTTCCGGGGCGCCGATGTCGGGTTAGGGGCTCTTCTGACATGACAACGGCTTGAAATCAAGTTGGCGTACCGGGGCGCGGCGGCTCGCACGGACCGACCGCGCAAGGAGCGTGCGCGCGGACATGCCGAGGACGGGATGCTGCCAATGCGGGTCAACCTCGAGCAGCGGCACGAGCACGAACGGCCGCCGGTGCATCTCCGGATGCGGCAGGATCAGGCTGCCGCGCCGGCGGCGGGTCCGCGCGCTGCCGAATTGGCGGCCGCCATAGTCGAGAATATCGATGTCGAGCCGGCGCGGCCCCCAGCGTGTCCCTAGCCGGCGGCCGGCGCGGCGCTCGATCGCCTTGACGAGGCGCAACAACGCCCCGGGCGCGACGCCGGAGCGCAGCAGCAACACGGCGTTGAGGTAGGAGGCCTGGCGGCCAGGCCCGACCGGCGCCGTCGCATAGAGGTGCGAGGCGTTGAGCAGGAGGAGCCCGGAACGGCCCAGCTCGGCAGCGGCGCGCTGCAGGGTCTCGCGGGGCGAACCCCACGGGCCATCCAGATTCGCGCCAAGGGCGAGGAGGAGCTTGTCGACGTGCAGGGGCATGGGGCGCCGGCGGTCCATTCCAGCCCACGTCTTGGACCAGACTCATCCCGGCGGCTAGAGGCGTTGCTGCCCAGCCGCCGCATAGGGATTGCGCCGCGGAGATAGACAACGAGCGGCAGACGAACTTGTTCCCTGAAGAAAGGGGAAAATCGAATAAAAGTTATTGTGTGCGGTATTGTACACTATTACTTGCTCCTACAAATTTGCCAGGCGCACTAGTTTAGGTAGTTTACACCGAAGACAATCAATGTCTGGGAAGAACGTAGCTCTTCTGCGCGATTTTCTGTTGCGCATGGCGCGAAGTTCTGTAACAAGGCAGCGACTAGAGCAAGGCGGATTCCTCTCCGCGCCAATTGCACGGTTTTGTTCGCAATTAAAGGGCCGGCGAATGCATTTTTATCCCAATGAGCGGCTCGCGCTCTTCATCGATGGCGCCAATCTCTACGCCACCGCCAAGGCGCTCGGTTTCGACATCGATTACAAGCGGCTGCTGGCGCTGTTCCGAACCAAGGGGCAGCTCGTGCGCGCCCTCTACTATACCGCCCTGGCCGAAGACCAGGAGTACTCCTCCATCCGCCCGCTGGTCGATTGGCTCGACTACAACGGCTACACGATGGTGACGAAGCCCACCAAGGAGTTCACCGACGCGCTCGGCCGCCGCAAGATCAAGGGCAACATGGACATCGAGCTCACGGTCGATGCCATGCGCCTGGTGGAGCACCTGGATCACGTCATTCTTTTCACCGGCGATGGCGACTTCCGCGCGCTGGTGGGTGCCCTGCAGATGCGCGGGCGCCGGGTGAGCGTGGTGTCGACCCTGCAGACCCAGCCGCCGATGGTGGCCGACGAACTGCGGCGGCAGGCCGACCAGTTCATCGATCTGGCCGACCTCGAGGATCAAGTCTGCCGCGATCAGGCGTCCCGTCCCGTTC
>DATFCC010000039.1:0-5454 GCA_035253505.1 Hyphomicrobiaceae bacterium | reverse complement strand
GGGACCTCGTGCAGAGCGAGTTCGGGTGGCGCGAGCACGTTGCGCTCGATGGCCGCGGGCTGCGCAAGCTGCCCACCGATCTGCAACCGATGTCTCTGGGCCTCGGCATGGTCGGCCAGTCGGGGGCAACCGCCGTCGTCGGCCTCGTCGAGATCGCGCGCATCAAGGCCGGAGAAACGGTTGTGGTCTCGGCGGCGGCGGGGGCCGTCGGCAGTGCCGTCGGCCAGATCGCGCGCATCAAGGGGTGCCGGGCGATCGGCATCGCCGGTGGCGCGGGGAAGTGCCGGCATGTCGTCGAGGACCTGGGCTTCGATGCCTGCGTCGACTACAAGGCGGGTCCCGTTGGTCCGGCCCTCGCCGAGGCTGCGCCGAAGGGCATCGACATCTACTTCGACAATGTCGGCGGAGGGATCCTGGACGCGGTGCTGCCGCTGCTCAACCAGAACGCCCGTGTGCCGATCTGCGGCCAGATCTCGCAATACAACCGCAGCGAACGGGACGGGCTGCGCAACGTCGGCGTGTTCCTGGACAAGTGCGTCATGCTGCAGGGTTTCCGCATCGGCAGCCACCTGGCGCGGCGCGATGCTGCGCTCGACGAGTTGATGGATTGGTATCGCGCAGGGCGCCTGAAGTACCGCGAGACCGTCGCCGAGGGGCTGGAAGCCGCGCCGGATGCGCTCGTCAACATGCTGTCCGGCGGCAATATCGGCAAGCAGGTGGTCCGGCTCGCTGCGGCCGGCGCGTGAGCGGCGGGTTCCGCATGGAGGAGCGAAGCGGTGATGCAAGCAGTCATGTGCGAGGCTTACGGCGGCCCCGAGACGCTGGTCGTCAAGTCGGTGCCCTCGCCCACGCCGGGTGCCGGCGAGGTCAAGGTGAGGCTGCGCGCCCGCGGCGTGAGCTACACGGACGTCCTGCGCATCGCCGGCCAGTACCACGTCAAGACGCCGCCGCCATTCATCCCAGGCGGCGAGGCCGCCGGCGAGGTGACGGAATTGGGCGCCGGCGTCACGGATCTGAAGCTCGGCGACCGTGTGCTGTGCGGTGGCGGTTTCGCCGAGGAGACGGTGCAGCCGTCCGCAAGCGTCATCAAGCTGCCCGACACGGCGGGGTTCGAGGCGGCGGCCGCCTTCCGTTCCAATTACACGACCGCCTACTACGCCCTGCAGCGTGCGCGCCTGCGGCCCGGTGAGACGCTGCTGGTACATGGGGCGGCGGGCGGCGTCGGATTGGCAACCGTCGACATGGGCAAGCTGCTCGGTGCCCGCGTGATCGCGACCGCGCGCAACGCCGACCGGCTCGAGGTCTGCACGCGGCTGGGCGCCGATCACGTGATCGACTACAGCGACGGTTTTCGCGACCAGGTCAAGGCGCTCACGGGCGGTCGGGGCGCGGACGTGATCTTCGACCCGGTCGGCGGCGACGTGTTCGACGAGTCGATGCGCTGCATCGCGCCGTTCGGGCGCATCCTGATCGTCGGCTTCACCAGCGGGCGGCCGGGTGCGGCCAAGACCAATCACCTGCTGGTCAAAGATGCCGAGGTGATCGGCTTCACCATCGGCGCGCTCAACCGGCTCGATCCGGGCTGGGCGCAGCGCAACCTCGATGCGCTGGTCGGCTGGCTCGCCGCCGGGCGCATCCGGCCTTACCACTCGCATGCCTTGCCGCTGGAGAAAGCCGCCGAGGCGCTGAAGCTGATCATCGACCGCAAGGTGATCGGCAAGGTGCTGTTGGTGTGAGGCCGGCGCCGCTGCTCCCGCGATGCGGTGCGCGGCGGCGATAGGATCGCGGCCTGCGCGAGCGGCAAACCGCACAAATTTGAGACGAATGTTCGCGTGCGATCTCGCTCGGGCTTTACGTGCGCGTGTCATGCTGTCGGGTGAAGGGGGAAAAGTCCGTGCTACCCGACAACCGCGCACATGCCCGCATTCCGACCAACCTGGATGGCCGCCTGCTGACGACCGGCGGGCGATGCAACCTTTACTGCACGATCACGGATCTCTCAGCGGGAGGGGCGCGGGTCAGGACCCGGCACGGCGCCTATGTGCCCCGCCGCGTGTTCCTGCTGGTGACGCAAACCGGCGAGATCGTCGATTGCGAGCAGCGCTGGGCGCGAGAGAATGAAGTCGGCCTGCGCTTCATCGACCGGCCCGGCAAGGCGTGCCGGCAGGCGCTGCTCGATCTGCTGACCAGCAACCGGCCTTCGCTCAGTTGAACCCCAGGACCTTGTCGATCTTGCCCATCAGCTTGCTCCAGTAGGTCGGCTTGCTGGCGGCACGCTGGCTGCCTGACGCGGCTTGTTCCGATGATCCCTGCTTGTGCTCAGCGGGGCGGGGCGGGGATGCCGCCTCGCGCGGCGCCGCCTTCTCGGCCGGCGCCTTCTCGGCACGGGGCTGGTCGGGCAGGGAGCCGGTTTCAACCGCGGTGGGACGCGGCGGCTTCTTCAGGAGCGCCGCCGGCAGGCATCGGCCGCTTGTGTCGGCCGCCTGGCCCGCCGGACACTCGCCGCAGACGGCACTGGTCTCACTGCGCAGCAAGGCGAGCAGGGCTCCGTCAGGCGCATCGACCGGCAGGCGCGCATTCACGCGGTCGACGAACTTCTGGGCCGCCGCGCGCGTCGACACGGTCCACGCGCCGTTGATCTCGCCCCAATAGCATCGCAGCCGATGCAGTTCCTTCTGAGCCTCGGCGATCGTGGTCGAGGATGCCGCCGGCGGCGTGCTCATGAGCTGGAGGGTTAGCTCCTCGCGGTCCTGTGCGCGCGGCTGGCCCGGCATCGAAGCCGCCAGCATCGCCAATGAAAGCATCACAGCAAGAGGACGCTTTCCCGGCATGCTGGCCTCTCTCCCTTCGAGCGGCAGTGCCCCTACACGGATTCGACGCGCGCCTCAAAGCCCGGCGGCCAGAGCGCGCGAGAGATGTGACCGGAATGCACTAACGCCGTTGCCGGCGGTGCGTGTGCAACGCGCCGCGGATTGAGCGCACGCAGGCGAAGGAACGCAACGCCGTCACCGCTGCACGGTGTGGCCGACCGCCCTCAGCGCGTCGAGCTTGCGATCGACGAAGCCGAGACGGTCCTGGCCCCAGAACAGCTCGCCGTCGATGACGAAGGTTGGTGCACCGAACACGCCGAGCTTCTCCGCCTCCACCGAGAAGCTGCGATACAAGTTCTGCACGCGGTCGCTGCGTTCCGCCGCCAGCAGGGCGGCGCCCGCATAGCCGTTCTCATCGGCGATGGCCTTGCGCACCTCGGGATCGGCGATGTCACGCTCCTCCGCCCAGAGACCGCGGAGGAGCGCGTGGGACAGGGGCAGCGCATCGAGCCCTGCATCCTGGGCAGCGATCACCATCCAGCCGGCGTACTTGTTCCAGTCGGGATCGGTTGGGGCTTGCTGGGGATAGTGCTTGGGCTTCAGCACCAGCGGCATGCCGAGATGGCGGCGCCAGCGGTCGAGCTCGACCTCGTGGTAGCGCCGGCGCGGCTCCGGTCGCGTCCTCAGCGGCACGCCGCCCGTCCGCGGCACGACGGCCTGGAAGTCGTAGGGCTTCAGCACCAGCCGCGCACGGTGGCGGCGAACGATGTCCTGCAGCCTTGGCCCCGCGAAATAAGCCCATGGCGAGGACAGGCTGTAGTAGCAGTCGAGTCCGATCATGGTCCCGGCACCGTGCGCGCAACGCGGAACGCACATAGTGCCAAAGAGCCGCTGCATTGTCTCGGCGCAGCGGGACCGGCGCCGGCGGTTGCCCGCCGGCGCGCGAGTTCGGTCAGTAGGAGAACCGTTCGCTTTCCCGCAGCAAGTGTCAATACCGTCAGGCTCGCGCCGCTGCTGTCTGGTGAACACGGGTAACCAGCGGCCGGCGCTCCCACGCGGCGCGCGTTCCCGACGGCCGTAACGCGAGGTCCCGGGCGCACGCGAACGGCTAGAAGCTCACCCCGTCCAGATCCCGGAAGATCTCCGGCCCGAACTTGGGTTTGAGCGTAGCCGGCGGAATTGCCGTTTCTGGAGTGCGATCGTGCGCTCGGGCTCTGGCCGCTGCCGGGTCGACTGCAGCCCCGACGTGACTGCCATGCGCCGCGCCCGATCGCCGGACGGTATCCGGTCCGGCCAAGCCCATCCGCCCGGCAGCGGAGGGTGCAAAGCTCGGCTTGACCGTCACGTCCTCCGCAACCGCTTCCGCTTCGCGGGGCGTGTCCTCCGGCTGCATCGCCGCAGGCCCGATCGCTCCTGCCTCGGCGCCGGCCAACGTTCCGGGCGCCGCAAGCGGCGATGCGGCGGCCCCGGGGTCCTTCGGCCGCGGTCGGGCATCGACGCCCGGTATGGCGGGTAGGGCACGGGCACTGGGGGATGGTGCGGCCATCGCGTCGGTCTTGGCGGCGACAGCTCCTGCGGGAGCCGCCGGCGCTTCGGCTTCGGGAGCGCGGGGCAAGCGTGCCCGCCAGGCGCCTGTATGCGCCTGGATGCTGGCTGGAAAGTCGAGCGTTGCACTCTGCGCGGACGGGACCGGCCGCTCTGAAAACAGTGTGGGCTCCGCGCCCTTGCTCCAGATCACCCCGAAAACACCCAAAGCCCCCAGCACCGCCGTGACGACGGTCGTTCCATTCGGTCTGTACATCCACCCTCGCTTTGACGCGCGACACTGCCCGGGACGCCGACGACCCCTTGTTTTGTCGTCCTTCCTTTCGACGCCGGATCGCACGGCAGGTCCCCAACTACCGTCAGCCTGGCAATAGGGGGCGTTTGTGGCGATACGGGGAACGTGACCTTGGCCAGGCGATTCGCGGGTGGCGCGCCTTCTCCGCGGGCTCGGTGGAGGGCACGCGCGTGCGACGTGCCGGCGGGTTGCGCGGTCCCGGCGCGTGAGCTAACACCAAACTGCACAAACAGCCTGCGGCTTGGCGCCGCCGGTCGGGATCGCATGAACCAGCTGCTGATGGACTATCTTCCGCTTGCCGTGTTCATCGGCGTCGCGCTGGTGATCGGGCTGGCATTGATGATCGCACCCTTCCTGGTGGCCGTGCGCAATCCTGACCCGGAGAAGGTCTCCGCCTACGAGTGCGGCTTCAACGCCTTCGACGATGCGCGCATGAAATTCGATGTGCGCTTCTACCTTGTGTCCATCCTGTTCATCATCTTCGACCTGGAGGTTGCCTTCCTGTTCCCCTGGGCAGTCGCGTTCAAGGACGTCGGCGCCTTCGGCTTCTGGTCGATGATGATCTTCCTGGGCGTGCTGACGATCGGCTTCATCTATGAGTGGCGCAAGGGCGCCCTGGAGTGGGATTGATGGCGGTCGAGGCAGCCACTTCTGTGGATCGGCGCTCCGGCGGCGCAATCGTCAAGCCGGGTGACCCCACCTTCACGGAGATCAACAACCGGCTCGCCGACAAGGGTTTCCTCGTCACCACCACCGACGATCTCATCAACTGGGCGCGCACCGGCTCGCTCATGTGGATGACAT
>DATFCC010000038.1:0-9675 GCA_035253505.1 Hyphomicrobiaceae bacterium | reverse complement strand
CGAGATCCCCGTGCGTTTTATCTGAAGGTTTTCCTGCCGGGGCTCGGATGGATATGACTCTGTTCGCTTCGGGCGGACAATCATAGGCGCACCCGTCGACCACACTAACCTCAAACCAATGCCGGCGACCCGCGTGCTGGTTGGCCTTGCTCCGAGATCCGTGACGCCTCCTCGGTCAGTCGTCTTCGGTTCGAGGTTTCTCCACATCACTTGCGAAAAATGCGGCAGGTCTTTCCGACATTCCAACGAGAAGGAGAGGCGCTCGGCATGCCTCGTGAGCGCAAGTCGTTGAGAGTCGATGTGAACGTACCGTGTCTGCTCCGTCACGGATACAGGACGAACCAGGACTGGCCGAAGGGTTTGGCAAAGGGCCGCGGCATCAGCGGGAGACCGCGAGGCGACTTGCCACGGAGCGGCAATCGGTCAGTCGGGGCTGCACGTGGGTGCTCTGTGCATGAAAGCGGGGGCATCGTACCGAATGCTGCGCAACACATGGCCATATCCTCAGTGAGCGGAGCAACGGCGCTGATATTTGCCCTCCATCGCTCCTCCCGCACGCCGCATCGACGTCGCCCGTGGTGACGCCAGCTCCCACCCTCATCGACGCCTTGCTCACGAAATGAGCAAAAGCACGGCTACGCATCCGGAGGTACGTTAAGCATACTTTCGTTTATTTCCGTGCCGGCGACGTTCGCGCTTACTGAGCGGTTGCCTAAAAGACTTAAGGCCGTATGAATCCTCCACCCGCATCGACACAAGATTAGGTAGCGTGGGGTATCCCTTGGCCAATCAATCGCCGTCAGATAGCGTGGTTCCCGCTGTGCTGCGTGCGGGACGACCTGTGGCAAGCGTGCCCGCGGGGCGTAGAGCCAAAGATGGAGCGGATGGCACCCCCAGCTCCATCCGGCGTATTGCCGTGATCGACGAACGGGTGCTCGCCCGCGACCTGTTGAAGGGCGGTTTGGAGATGGTCGGGGAATTCGAGGTCGTAACGGCAGCCTCCGTGGAGGAGTGGCTCGACCGCGACGCGGAAGAGCCTGTCGCGCTGGTCGTCTTGTGCCTGCCTGCCGGCCGGCCGCCGCTCGAGGCACAGCAGAAGCTGGGCATGCTGATCGGCACGACGGCCGGTACGCCGGTCGTGGTCATGGCCGACGTCAACGACGACGTGGACTACGTCACCTGGATCCTCGAGCAGGGCGCGCGCGGCTATATTGCGACCGACCAGTCGCTGGACGTCGCCTATCAGGCCATGCGTCTGGTGTCGGCGGGAGGGACCTACGTTCCAGCGAGCTGCCTCAATGGCGCACGGCGGAGCCAGCGCGCGGCGCCGAAGCCGGAGCCGGCAAGCCAGATGTTCACGGCCCGTCAGGCCGCAGTGGTCGAGGCGCTGCGGCGCGGCAAGGCCAACAAGACGATCGCCTACGAGCTCAACATGCGCGAGAGCACGGTCAAGGTTCACGTGCGAAACATCATGAAGAAGCTCAAGGCCAAGAACCGCACCGAGGTCGCCTATATGACGAATGACCTAGGTCGGGCCGGCCGCAGCGACTAGCACCAAATCGGTAACGCCGCGCATGGCGAGGCGACGGCTCGATTGCGAGCTCGGCCATGTGGCCCCGTCCGCCACATCTGCGCGCAACGTGCCTGTTGACACCTCACGCGGAAGCGCCGTCGCGAGCTG
The DNA here is from genome assembly GCA_035253505.1 of Hyphomicrobiaceae bacterium. GTDB lineage: Bacteria > Pseudomonadota > Alphaproteobacteria > Rhizobiales > Hyphomicrobiaceae > AWTP1-13. The sequence goes on along the minus strand of DATFCC010000038.1, from coordinate 7,994 downwards.
CGCACGGATGGTCACTCGGACCTAACGACTCGGCGTTACGCGCCCATTTGCGCCCTACCCAATACGCCCTTTGTGCACCTTGTGCGTGATCGCGCGGGCTTGCGAGTGTGCATTGCAGCATGCGGGTTCATCGTGCGGAATATCCACAGCGTGTCCACGGGCGTAAGCGCGACTCCGGGCGTACCGGAGACTGCCGGCGGGGCTGCTCACGCGGCCAAGTTCCAATCGGCAAAACCTGTCGGCGAAAGCTCGCGCCTGCCGCTGCGATCGCCGGCTCGGCTGCAGCGGCTGTGGGGGCCTGCGCGCTCACCGGCCCCGGTCGCGCGGCGCACGCTGCCACTCACCGAGGCGGTGGGTGGGCGCATCAAACGCGTCGTCGACATCGTCATCGCGGGCAGCGTTCTTCTGGTGATGACACCACTGCTCCTCATTGTCGCCGCCTGCCTTCGACTGACGATTGGCGGGCCGGTGCTGTTCAGCCAGAGGCGCGTCGGTCTGGGCGGTGCGGTCTTCGACTGCCTCAAGTTCCGCACCATGGTGCTCGACGGCGACGAAGTGCTGCGCCGGCATCTTCACTGCCATCCGGGCGCGGCGCGCGAGTGGGCGGAAACGCAGAAGCTGCGGGACGACCCGCGTGTCACGCGGTTCGGCCACGTCCTGCGCAAGTCGAGCATCGATGAGCTGCCGCAGCTCCTCAATGTGCTGCGCGGCGACATGAGCTGCATCGGGCCCCGACCGATCGTAGCCGCGGAGCTCGACCGCTACCAGTCGGCCGCTCGTGAATACATGGCAGCCCGCCCCGGCCTGACCGGCCTGTGGCAAGTCAGCGGCAGAAACCGGGTCAGCTATCGCCACCGGGTCGGACTCGATCGCGTCTACGTGCGCCGCTGGTCACTGGGCCTGGACTTGATGATCCTCGTGCGGACGATCGGCGCTCTCGCGCGTTGGAACGAAACGTCCTGAGCGCGCCCGGCCTGCGATGGGAGTACCCCGCCGGGCTTGCCTCATCCAGGCGAGGAGAGCGGCCATCCCCAGGCCCATGAGATAGGAGACCTGAATCGTCGCCAGCAGGCCGCCGACCCGCAGCAGACCGTCCAGCAAGGTCCAGCCTGCCACGATCCAGACCACGCCGGCAGCACCGGCGGCCAGGAGAGACAACGCTATCAGAGCAGGAGCCCTGAAGAACAATGCCATGGCCATACCTGCGACGGCGCCGAGTACCATGGAGATGATCATCGCCTCGAGCCTCCGTGCCGGGCCACCGCCGCGGTCCGCGCCCAGTGCTGCGACTCATTTACATGCTTTAGCAGTAGAGCACCCCTTTTGGACGATGGCGCGCCTCGTTGCGATACGACGAGCGGCGGGGGTCTGCAAGGCCCGCGCAGCGGCGCTCAGCCTTATGGGCACGCTCACAAGAGGGCGGGCCGCCGCTAGCATACGCAGGCCGGGTGAGAGGCTTCCGGGGTGCGCCGTCGCACCCCTAGCAACCGGCATCGCCCTTGCAATTCCCAGCGGCATGAGCGCAGCCGAGGCGACACAACCACCTGCAGAGGGGCAACGTGGGACATGACGCGAGCCGTTAACCTTGTCCGTCGCAAAATGACACACGTGCCCGTCCCCCGGGCGCACGCCAGCGCGGCTCCCGGCAGAGCCGGCCTGTGTCGGGCCGAGAAGGGCGGCAGGGGCCGCCTGTGGTTGCCTCTGGCCGTGGCGGCGGCGCTGGGCCTGGCGATCGTCCTGCCTCCGCGCGGCGTGAGCTTCGCCAACGACAGCGCCTCGCCCTACCGGTTGTGGGCGCAAGACCGGGTCCGTGTCACGGTCTACGAGTGGCGTCCGTCGAAGGACGAGATCTTCGAGTGGAAGCCGATCAACGCGGAGTACACCGTTCAGCCGAACGGGAACGTGTCGGTGCCGCTCATCGGCGAGGTGCGTGCCGCCGGCCTCACGGCCGCCGAGCTGGCGCAAAGCATCGGCAGCATGATCCGCGACCGCACGGGTCTTGCCCAGAGCCCGGACGTCTCGGCAGAGATCGTTCAATACCGGCCCATCTACGTCACCGGACAGGTGGACAAGCCCGGCGAGTTCTCCTACCGGCCCAACCTCATGGTGCTCCAGGCCGTCGCGCTCGCCGGCAGCCTTCGCCGGCCGCCGGCGGGCACGCGTGTCGAGCGTGACATCATCAGCGGCCGTTCCGACCTCCAGCACCAGGCCGCGACCTACAACGCATTGCTCGCGCGCAAGGCGCGGTTCGAGGCGGAGATCGCCGACAAGCCGGATATCGAGTTCCCGGCCGAGCTGGTGGGCAAGCTCGAGGACAGGTCGATCGTGGCCCTGTTGCAGAGCGAGCGATCGCTGTTCGAGGCGCGCCGCAGCGCCAACCAGAATCAGATCAACATGCTCAACGATCTCAAGAAGTACCTGCAGGCGGAGGTGGAATCGATCACCGGGCAGCTCGCCGCGCAAACGCGCCAGATCGACCTCGTCAAGAAGGAGCTGGAAGGGATCAACGCCCTGATGGCCAAGGGTCTGTCCATCGAGCCGCGGCGCCTCGGGCTCGAGCGCAACATCGCCCAGCTCGAGGGCGAGCGCCTGCGTCTCGATTCCAACATGACGAAGGCGCGGCAGGAGATCAGCCGGACGGGCGTGTCGATCCTCGAGTTGAGCACCAAGCGCGAGATCGAGGCCGCCAACGGTCTCAGCGAGACGCAGATCAAGCTGGATGAGGTGGCCCGCAAGTTCGAGGCCACCAAGGGCCTCTTGAGAGAGGCGGAGTCGACGGCGCCGCTGGTCCTGAGCGACGTGCGCGGCCAGCGCATCAAGCCCGTCTACACCATCGTCCGGGTCGGCGCGAACGGCATCGCCACCGAGATCGTGGCGGCCGAGACCACGCCTGTCGAACCTGGTGACACCATCAAGGTCGAGGTGATGGCCGACGAGAAGAGCCTGGGGCCGGTGCCCGCTGCAACCGGTGCGCCTCGCGGCGACGGCAAGCATCCCTCCTGAGCCGCTGGCCTATACGGACAGTCGCGCGCCAAGGCTTCGAGCGAAACGGAAGCGCGCCCGCGGCTTCAGGCCGAGGTGCGGCGGGCGCGCGTCGCGCCCGACATGTCGATCAGGTAGGGGCGCGCACGGTAGCTGCGGTGCGGGCCGGTGCGCATCTTCGTGAGCACCGTGCCCAGCACATGCGCGTTCTCCTGCCGCAGCGCCTCGATGGTGTCGGCGAGCTGCGGAAGCGGCGTCTCCGCCCATTCCGCGACCACCAGCACGCCATCGATCAGGGGGCTCAGCGCCAGGCCATCCTTCACGAGCTCGAGCGGGGGCAGGTCGATCACGACCATGTCGAAGTCGTTGGCCAGCCACTGCAGCAGATCGATCATCTGCTGCGAGGCGAACAGTTCCGGCGCGCTGGCGATCGGTCCGGCGCCCACCGGCAGCACGGCCACGCCGGCCAGCTTGTCGAGGACGAGGCAGCTTGCGACATCGGCGGTGCCGGCGAGGACATCCATCAGGCCGATGGTGCCTTCGGGCGCTAGGGCGCGCGAGAGGACGGCGCGGCGCACGTCCATGTCGACGACGGCCGTGCGCGCACCATTGAGGCCGTAGAGCTGGGCGAGGTTGCTCGCAACCGTGCTCTTGCCCTCGCCCGGCATCGCCGAGGTGACACCGAGCGTCTTGATGGGCTTCGTGCGCCGGCTGGCCATCGTGATGCGCAGCTTCACGTCGCTGAGCGCCTGGCTGAAGGGCGAGAAGGGCGCATCCCGGACCTCGTGCCAGCTCGGCCGGTCCTGCGGCATCAACCTGGTCGAGACCAGTCGCACGATCAGGGCGCGGGCGTGCCCGGCGACCTGGGAGAACAATGTGGCCGGTGCCTGCCGGCGGGTGCCCGCCGCGGAGGATCGGGCGCCGGCATTCCGGCGCAGGGTGGGGTGGGCGATGCGTGGGAGCTGGCCCAGGCAATCGACGCCGATCTCGTTGCGGATCTGCTGCGCGGAACGGACGCCCTGGTCGAGATGCTGGCGCACCAGCGCGATGGCGAAGCCGAGCAGCAGGCCGAGCAGGCCGCCCACACCGAGCGCGAGCACCGTCTTGGGGTGGCTCTTGGTGAGGGGCTTCGATGCCGGCGTGATCACGCGCGCGTTCGAGATCGGATAGGACTGGCGCTGCACCGAGTCGGTGTAGGCCTGCAGAAAGCTCTCGTACATGCGCCGGTAGGTGGTGGCGGTGGACTCCAGCTCCTCCAGTGTCGTCGTGTCGGTGGGTGCTGCCGGGTCGCCCGGCTGCGCCTGCGCCGGAGGCCGCTCGCCCTTGCCGACGATGCGGTAGTCGCGCCGCGCCTTGAACTCCTGCACGCGCAACGCGGCATTGTTCATATAGCGACGCAATAGATCGATGCGCTCCTCGAGCCACTCGCTGCCCTGCCGCGCGGCGCGGGCGCGCGTGGTGAGCTGGTCGGCGACGTAGGTGTCGGCGACGCTGTTGGCGATCTTGGCGGCCTTCTCGGGATCCTGCGAGCGCACCGAGATGTCGATGGCAAACGACCCGCCCTGGCGGCGCACGTCGAGATGTTCCTGCAGGGCAAGCACCGCACGCCGCCGTGCTTCCTCGGACGGACCCGGGGCGGATGGCCGCACGAGATTGACCAGGCGCTGCAACAGCGAGGGAGGCGCCTCGGCGCCGAATTCGGGATCCTGGGCGAGACCGAGATTGGCGACGACGGTCGCGGCCAGGTTGTCGGAGCGCATGATCGCGAGCTGGCTCTCGATCTGGGTCGTGTCGATCGCCAGCGGCATCTCCCCTTGCCGCGTGGGCAACGTCTGGGGCGTCTGCACGTCGATCAGCACCTGAGCCCGCGCCGTGTAGGCGGGCTTGGTCAGCAGCACATACAAGACTGCGATGCCGAGGCCGGCGAGCAAGGCGGCGAGGATGATGCCGGCATGGCGATGCAGAAGATACGTGAGGTCCGCGGTGGAAAACCGCGGGTCGCCGCCGGCACGCAGCCGCGTGCCCGGTTCGCGCCCCTCGGGCGCATTTGGCAGGCGCTCAAGCATCGAGCCGCTTCTTCCTCCAAACGTCCAATGGGCGACCGAGGCCTCCGACCGTTGCCGCGGGTCGCCCTGAGGTGTTCAGCAAGACCTACTCAGATCAGGCCATGCGTATGAGGCGCACCGGAAGCCCGAGCGTACTTTGTTCCGCAGGCCGACAGGCGAGCGCGAACACCGGTTCACCGTCTCATAACCCAATCAGCCTTGCCGACCAGTAAAGGAGGCTCGCGGCGCGGCGTCTACCCTTGGTGGTGCAACCTGATTTCGCAAGCTGGCGCTCATCGGACGATGGAGGGCGTCCACGCCCAAAGCAGGCGGCCCTCGTCCCCAAACGCCGTAGGCCGACGGCCGGCCATATCCGGAAGCGGCAGCCGCCTACGCCATTGGCAGGGTGGTCGACCCGTCCGACCGCCGGTCGTCTTTCGGGAGGAGCACCCCGGCGAACGCGCCGGCGATGCGCGCCGCCAGCCGCTCGTCGACCTGGCCCGAGGTCGGCAGATTGACTCCGCTGCTCGCCAGCCTGTTGCTCACCGGACATTCGCACGCATAGCGCTTGTAGGCGGGCATCGAGGACAGCCCGTGGAAGAAGGGCCTGATGTCGATATTGATGGCCCGGCACGCTTCGATCATCGCTGCGCGCTTGTCGGCGGGAACCAGCGCACAGGAGAACCAGACGACCGGCGTCGCACGGTTCGACATTGGCGGCGGCAGGTCGATGCCGGGGATGCCCGCCAGGGCCGCACCATAGACGGCATGCGCACGCCGCCGCTCGGCGATGAACGCATCCATGCGCTCGAGTTGCGCACAGCCGATGGCCGCCTGCAGGTTGGTCATGCGGAAATTGAAGCCGACGTCCTCGTGCCAGTAGCGGCGTTCCGGGCGCATGCCATGGTCGCGCAGCACCCGCAGGCGGGCGGCGATGGCGGGGTCGTTGGTCAGGCACATTCCGCCTTCGCCGGTCGTAATGATCTTGTTGGCGAAGAAGGAGAAGCTGGCAACGTCGGAGAAGCTGCCGACGGGGCGGCCGTCGTAGAGGGCGCCGTGGGCTTCGGCGCAGTCCTCGATCACGTAGAGCCCGTGTGCCTTCGCCACCGCGCTGATCTCGGTCATGGGAGCCGGCCGGCCGAACAGGTGGACCGGCATCACAGCGCGCGTCTTGGGCGTGATGGCGCGCTCGATGGCCGCGGGGGAAATGCACCACGTGTCGGGATCGACATCCACGAGCACCGGCGTGGCGCCGACGTGGATCACCGTGTTGGCGCTGGCCGCGAACGTGAGGTCGGGCACGATCACCTCGTCCCCCGGGCCGATGCCGAGCGCTGCCAGCGCCAGATGCAGGGACACCGTGCCGTTGGAGGTCGCCACGCCGTGCGCCATGCCGGTCCTGGCGGCGAAGGCCTTCTCGAACCTGCCGATGTATTCGCCGGCCGAGGAAATCCACGTCGACAGGAACGCGTCGAGCACATTGCGCAGCTCGGCGTGTGTCAGGTTCGGTGCTGCGACAGGCAGGAAGGCGGCCTCAGGCTGCAGGCGCACATCGACCAGATGGCCCATCTTGCCGAGCAGCGGCGCGACCGCGGCGGATGCATCGCCGATGTTGGCATCGGTGGCGATATCGCCGAGCCGCACCGTGTGCAGATGGTCGCCGGCGCGGATGCGCGCGCGCATCTCCTCCAGACCAATGCGCCCGAGCAGGCGGCCGGTCTCGTCCACCACGAAAACGACGCCGTAGCCGTTGTCGAGAGCCTTCTCTATGCCGGCCCACAGCGAGTCGTCTTGAGAGCAGACGAACGGCTCGCAGGCGGCCGACATGGCCTTCGGGGCGAGATTGGAGACGAGAGAGACGGCGGGAGGGGACATGTCAGGAGACTCGCGCGGCTGCGGTCTGGTAGTTGGCCGTCAGCTCGGGGTTGTAGAGAACGATGGATGTTCCCTCGCGCTCCATCCGGAAGGGCACATAGGTGAGCTTGGCGAGGGCTGTGCGGACCGCTTGCTGCCGCGCCGGCGGCGCAAACAGGAGCAGGAAGCCGCCGCCACCGGCGCCGAGCAGCTTGCCACCGAGGGCACCCGCAGCCAGCGCCGCGTCGTAGGCCTCATCGATGAAGGGCGTGGAGACACATTCATCGAGCTTGCGCTTCTCGGTCCATGCCCGATGCAGCAGGGTGCCGAACTCGCCGAGCGGCCGGCGGGCGTCCTGCAGGATGGCACCCCCCTCGTTGGCCATGTCGTAGATGGCGCGCAATTCCGCCTTGCGCTCGCTGAACTTCGCGAGCTTGCGCTTCTCCATGGCATCGGCAGATCGCGTAAAACCGGTGAAGAACAGCATCAGCGAGCGCTCGAGCTCGAGTTGGCGGGGCGCGGAGACGGGCAGCGGCAGGACCGTGTGCCTTGGGCCGGTGTCGAACTCGATGCGGTTGAGGCCGCCGTATGCGGCTGCAACCTGATCCTGGCAACCCACCGATTCCTTGAGCAGCACCTGTTCGACGTGGGTGGCTTCCCGCGCCAGCATGCTCTTCGGGCACAGCCGCCCCAGATTGCCGAAGAAGGCATGCAACAGCGAGACGGTGAAGGCCGAGCTCGAGCCGAGCCCGGTCTTGGATGGCAGGTCGGCGTTGTAGATGACCTCGTAGCCGCTGTCGTCCTCGGGGGCGTACTCCTTCAGCACCTCCCGCACGACCGGATGCTGGATGTCGCTGATCGAGGCGACCTCCTCGAGCATGCCCCAGGCGACGCGGTAGTTGAAATCGAAAACGGCCGGCAGGCGGCGCAATTGCACGTAGACATATTTGTCGATGGTCGTGGAGATGACCGCGCCTTTTTCCCCTGTTTCAAACCAGGTCGGATGGTCGGTCCCACCACCGAAAAAAGACACCCGAAGGGGACTGCGGACGATAATCATAACGCACACTGACCTTTCCCGCAAAACCGATGCGCCCGGTTTTAGTTGTTGGC
>DATFCC010000037.1:0-5137 GCA_035253505.1 Hyphomicrobiaceae bacterium | reverse complement strand
AGCCATCATGGCTCAGGCGCCTGCCGCATCCGCCCTCGCCGCCGGTCTCAAGGCCCGCTGCCCGCGCTGCGCCGAGGGCAGCCTGTTCCGCCACGGATTGGCGTTGCGCGAGAAGTGCGAGCGGTGCGGCCTCGACTACAGATTTGCCGATGCCGGCGACGGCCCGGCCGTGTTCGGCATCATGATCCTGGGCTTTCTCGTCCTGGGCGGGGCGCTCATCCTCGAGTTCAAGGCCGGGCCGCCGGTGTGGGTGCACGTGGTGTTGTGGGGGCTGCTGACGCCCTTGTGCGCGTACTTCCTCCTGCGGGTGCTCAAAGCCACCCTCATCGCGCTGCAGTACAAGCACAAGGCAGAAGAAGGGCGCCTGGCTTCGGATTGAACATGTTTCTGTCACGCTGGCGACAGGCACGGCTCGTGCTGCCCTCCCTCCTCGCGCTCGCCGGCCTTGCCGTTCTGATCGGGCTCGGCAATTGGCAGATGGCCCGGAAGGCGTGGAAGGAGGGCCTGCTCGCCCAGATCGCCGCGCGCGCAAGCGCCGAGCCCATGCCCCTCTCCGCCGCGCTCCAGCGCTGGCACGCGACGGGCGATGTCGAATATGCGCACGTCCGGGTCACCGGGCGCTTCTGGCACGATCGCGAGCGCCATGTGTTCGCCGCGGACGACAAGCTGGGGCCCGGCTTCCACCTCTACACGCCCCTCGAAACGCCGGAAAAGCAGATCGTCCTCGTCAACCGCGGTTTCATGCCCGCATCTCTCAAGGATGCCCCCGGGCCTGCCGTCAGCCGGCCGTCGGGCGAGGTGACCGTTACCGGTCTCGCCAGGCGCCCGCTGCCGCGCGGCTGGTTCGTTCCTGAAAGCGAGCCCGGGCGCAATCTGTTCTACTGGCCGGACTATTCCGCCCTCATGGCGAGCGCGCTCGAAGGTCGCGCCGCCCCATGGCACCGCGTTCCCTTCTTCATCGAAGCGGATGCCAATCCTGCCAACCCCGGCGGCCTGCCCAAGGCCGGCGCCACCCGTCTCGCCCTCCCCAACCGTCACCTCGAATACGCGCTGACCTGGTACGGCCTGGCGCTGACGCTCGCCGGCGTCTTTGCCGCCTTCGCCCACGCCCGCCTTCGCCATGGGGCGGCGGCAGGGTGATTCGCCACCCCTGGCGGGGCGCGACTTCGATAACGGTCAATTGATTGAAGGCTGGCCGTTTTCCACCGAAGTTCCCCCCTTGCCGGCACATTTCCCGTGCCCGGCAGGCGCTTCGCCTTGTTCCCCCCTTGCCCGCGGCCTAGGGTGCGGCTCGACCAACCCCGCCAGCGAAAGCACCCACCTTGTTGTACGTCAGCACCAGAGGCGAAGCGCCGGAGCTGTCCTTCGAGGACGCTCTGCTGGCAGGCCTGGCGCGTGACGGCGGGCTGTATGTGCCCAAGGCCTGGCCCAGCGTCCCGCCCGCCACGATCGCCGGCCTTGCCGGCCAGCCGTTCCCGGAGGTGGCGGCCGGTCTCCTGGCGCTGTTCGCGGCCGACGCCATACCCCGCCCCGAGCTCGTCGCCATGGCCCGCGACGCCTACGCGCGCTTCGGGCATCCCGCCGTGACGCCGCTCGTCCAGCTCGACCGCAACCTGTGGGTGCTGGAGCTTTTCCATGGGCCGACGCTGGCCTTCAAGGATGTCGCCATGCAGCTCCTCGCGCGGCTCATGGATCGCGTGCTGGCGGCGCGCGGCGAGCGCGTGACGATCGTCGCCGCCACCTCCGGTGATACGGGCGGGGCGGCCATCGAGGCCTTCCGCGGGTCGGCCCGCGTCGATGTGGTGGTGCTGTTCCCGAAGGGACGCATCTCCGACGTGCAGCGGCGCATGATGACGACGGCGCAGGAGGCCAACGTCCATGCCGTTGCCGTGGAGGGCACGTTCGACGATTGCCAGGCCCTCGTGAAGGCGATGTTCAACGACCTGGCCTTCCGCGACCGCGTTGGGCTCGCCGCCGTGAACTCGATCAACTGGGGCCGGGTGGTGGCGCAGATCAGCTACTACTTCGTCGCCGCCGCCGCGCTCGGCAGCCCGCACCGGCCGATGCTGTTCTCGGTGCCCACGGGCAATTTCGGCGACGTGTTTGCAGGCTACGCGGCCAGGCGCATGGGACTGCCCATGGAGCGGTTGCTGATCGCCACCAACGAGAACGATATCCTGCATCGGGCCTGGAGCACCGGGCTGTACACGCTCCAGGACGTGGTGCCGACCACCTCGCCCTCCATGGACATCCAGATCTCCTCCAACTTCGAGCGCTTCCTGTTCGAGGCGGCCGGCCGCGACGCCGCCTACGTGCGCGGCAAGATGAACGGATTGAAGCAGAGTCCGTCGATCGACCTCGGCGACGTCATCGTGCCCTATCGCGAGACGTTCATCGCCGAGCGCGCGGGCCAGGACGCGGTTGCCGACTGCATCCGCAGGGTGAAGGCTGAGAGCGGCTATCTGCTCGACCCCCACAGCGCATGCGGCGTCGTGGCGGCCAGCAAGACGATGGGCTCCTCTTCGCGGCAGGTTCCGCACGTCGTGCTGGCGACGGCGCATCCCGCCAAGTTCCCCGACACCATGCAGGCGATCACCGGCGAGCGGCCTTCCCTGCCGCCGCGGCTCTCGGAGCTGATGACCGCGCCCGAGCGCGTCACGCTCCTTCCCAACGATCTTGGCGCCGTCCAGCGCTTCGTCGCCGGCTGCGCCGGCCCCCGGCGGGGAGCGGCCGCATGAGCACCCAGACGACCCGGCTCGCCAGCGGCCTCAGGGTGGTCTCCCACCACATGCCGCACCTCGAGACCGTCTCGCTCGGCGTGTGGGTCGCGGCCGGCGCGCGGCACGAGAAGGAGAGCGAGCACGGCATCTCGCATCTGCTCGAGCACATGGCGTTCAAGGGCACCGAGCGGCGCAGCGCCACCGACATCGCCGAGGAGATCGAGGCCGTCGGCGGCGAGCTCAATGCCGCCACCAGCCTGGAGACCACGGCCTACTTCGCGCGCATCCTCAAGGCCGACGTCGGCATCGCCCTGGATATCCTGGCCGACATCCTGCAGATCCCGCGCTACGCCGAGGAGGAGTTGGAGCGCGAGCGGGAGGTGATCCTGCAGGAGATTGCCGCCACCCGCGACAGCCCGGACGAGCTCGCCTACGAGCTGCTGCAGGACGCCGCCTTTCCCGGCCAGGCCATCGGCCGGCCCATCCTCGGCACGACAAAGAGCGTCACCAGCTTCAGTGCCGGCGACCTGCGCGCCTTCCTGACGGCCAACTACCACGCCGGCCGCATGGTCCTTTCGGCGGCCGGCAACGTCGATCATGCCGCTCTGGTGCGCCACGCTGAGGCCCAATTCGGCCGACTCAATGGCGGCGGCGGAGGCCGATTCGAGCCTGCGCGCTATGTCGGAGGCACGCGCACATCGCCCAAGCCGTTCGAGCAAAGCCATCTGGTGTTGGCCTTTGCCGGACCTTCCTACCGCGGGCAGGAGTTCTACACTGCCCAGGTGTTCTCCGGGCTGTTCGGCGGCGGCATGTCCTCCCGCCTCTTTCAGGAGGTGCGGGAGCGCCGCGGCCTCTGCTACGCGATCTATTCGAGTTGCTGGGCGCTGGCCGACACCGGCCTGTTCGGCATCCACGCGGCCACGGGGCCTGAGATGATGGGCAAGCTGATCGAGGTGGTTGGCGAGCTGCTGACGAGCGCTGCGGCCGAAAAGCCCGCCGACGCCGAGGTCGCGCGCGCCAAGGCCCAACTCAAGGCCGGCCTGCTGATGGGGCTGGAAAGCTCCTCGGCGCGCGCGGAACAGATGGCGCGCCAGCTTCTCGTGTTCGACCGGCTGATCGAGCCGCCGGAGCTCGTCGCGCGCATCGATGCCGTATCGGCCGAGGACATTCGCGCCTTGGCCGCGAAGCTGGTCGGCGACGCGGCCCCCTCGGTGGCCGTCGTTGGCGCAGGGCGCAAAGGCGAGGCGTACGCGCGCATGGCCGCGGAGCGGACGACACATGCATAGCCGCGCAACGACAACGGGCTGCGACCGGCCGTCTGCAGGGGGCAGGCGATGGCCTTCTTGAGATCGTCATCCCCATCGGACGGGGAATCGGAAATCTTCGGCCAGGGCGTGCTGCTGCGCCATCCGGCGATGGGAGACTATCAGGCCTGGGCGGAGCTGCGCGCCAAGAGCCGCCAGCACCTGACCCCGTGGGAGCCGCAGTGGTCTCGCGACGAGCTCACGCGATCCGCGTTCCGGCGCCGCCTGCGCCAGTACCAACGCGAGATGCGGGAGGACCTGGGCTATGCCTTCCTGATCTTCCGCCGCACCGACTACGCGCTGCTGGGCGGCCTCAGCATCAGCAACGTGCGCCGGGGCGTCGCCCAGGCGGCTTCGCTCGGCTACTGGATCGGCGTCACCCATGTCGGCCAGGGGCACATGACCGATGCCGTCAAGGCTGTGCTGCCGTTCGCTTTCGTCACGCTCGGGTTGCATCGGCTGGAGGCGGCCTGCCTGCCGCACAACCACGCCTCGACCCGGGTGCTGCAGAAGATCGGCTTCGCGCGCGAGGGGCTGGCGCGGCGCTATCTGAAGATCAACGGGGTTTGGCAGGACCACGATCTGTTCGCCCTGCTGCTGGAGGACACGCGGAAATAGGATGGCAGTGGCTTGATGGTAGCGGGCCGCAGTTGCGGGGGAAGGATGCGCGCGCAGAAGTGGGGGGCTGCGCGAGCGCTGCTGCTCGCTTGCCTGCTGCCGATCATCCTTCTCGCCGGTACGCTCCCGGCTCACGCCCTCAAGACGATCCCGGTCGGCAACGACCAGGAGCGCATCGAGATCACGGGCCTCGGCGAGGCCTATGAGCCGCGCGGCGATATCCTGCAGATCGAGACGGCGCCCGGCGCCGACGGCAGCCGCGGCCGCATGTCGGTGCGGGCGGCCACGCCCGGCACCAACCCGGCCTGGTTCGTGTTCGCGCTGACCAACGCCACCGACAAGTCGATCGAGCGCTATGTCGCTGCCGACCGCTACGGCATCGTCGGCTCCGGCGTGGTGTGGCCGGACCTCGACGCGCGGCGCATCGACGCCGTCACGCCCTCGGTCGGCTACGTGCCAGAGCGCATCAAGAACGACCGTGCCGACGTGTTCCGC
>DATFCC010000036.1:0-2838 GCA_035253505.1 Hyphomicrobiaceae bacterium | reverse complement strand
TACGCCATCCATATCTTCCGGACGTCATCGTGAGCAGACGTCCCCTCTCCCCGCGCGGATGGCGCGTGTAGACGCGTTAGGGATGCGGGGAAGAGGGAGCGCCGCACCGTTACACGGCGTCGCCGCCGTCGGCGCGCGGATCGATCGTGCGCGGCGCCTCGCCGGCCGGGTCCGCACGCCTCCCCGCACCAGGTGGCGCCGCACCGATCTCCTCGCGGAACTTGTTGGTGACGGGGTAGCGACGATCGCGGCCGAAGTTGCGCGCCGAGATCTTCACGCCCGGTGCAGCCTGCCGGCGCTTGTACTCGGCGATGTAGAGCAGCCGCTCGACCTTCTTGACCGTCTGGGCGTCGTGCCCGCGCGCCACGATGTCGGCGAGCGGCATCTCCCTCTCGACCAGGCACTCGAGGATGTCGTCGAGCACCTCGTAGGGCGGCAGCGAATCCTGGTCCTTCTGGTTCTCGCGCAGCTCCGCCGTCGGCGCCTTGGTGATGATGTTCTCCGGGATCACGACGCCCGCCGGGCCCTTGCCGCCCTTGGGCACCTGCGCGTTGCGCCAGCGGGAGAGGCGATAGACCTCCATCTTGTAGAGATCCTTGATGGGATTGAAGCCGCCGTTCATGTCGCCGTAGATGGTGGCATAGCCGACCGACATCTCGCTCTTGTTGCCGGTCGTCACGACCATGCCGCCGAACTTGTTGGAGATGGCCATCAGCGCCGTTCCGCGCACGCGGCTCTGGATGTTCTCCTCGGTGATATCGGGCGCGCGGCCGGCGAAGATCTTGGCGAGCGCCTTGCCGAAGCCGTCCACCGGCTCGGCGATGGGCACGATGTCGTAGCGCACGCCCAGCGCCTTCGCGCACGTGGCGGCATCCGCCAGGCTCTCGTTGGACGTGTAGCGGTAGGGAAGCATGACGCAGTGCACGCGCTCGGCCCCGAGCGCATCGACGGACAAAGCGGCGACGAGCGCGGAGTCGATGCCGCCTGATAGCCCCAGGACCACGCCGGGAAAGCCGTTCTTGTCGACGTAGTCGCGCAAGCCCAGCATGCAGGCGTGGTAGGCGGCGGAATCGTGCTCCTCGAGCCGCGCCCGCTGGCCGCGTTCGCACCGCCATCCGGTTTCGGTGCGCCGCATCTCGACGACGGTTATGGCCTCCTCCCACGCCGGCATCTGCACGGCGAGGGATGCATCGGCGTTGAGGACGAACGAGGCGCCGTCGAACACCAGCTCGTCCTGTCCGCCGACCTGGTTGACGTAGAGAAGCGGCAGGCCGGTCTCGGTGACGCGCGCCACGGCGACGTTCATGCGCTGGTCGGGCTTGGGCCAGTCGAAGGGAGAGCCGTTGGGCGATATCAGGAACTGCGATCCCGTCTCCTGGAGGCACTCGCACACCTCTTCCTGCCAGATGTCCTCGCAGATCGGCACCCCGATGCGCACGCCACGGAAGCTGACGGGCCCCGGCATCGGCCCGGCATCGAATACGCGCTTCTCGTCGAACACGCCGTAGTTGGGCAGCTCGACCTTGTGACGCACGGCCTGGATGCGGCCCGCCTCGAGCAGCGCGATCGAGTTGTAGAGCTTGCCGTCCTCGGCCCAGACGGTGCCGGCGATCACGCCGGGACCGCCGTCGCCGGTCTCGGCGGCCAAGTTCTCGACTGCACTGCGCGCGGCGGCGGCGAAAGCCGGCTTGCGCACCAGGTCCTCGGGGGGATAGCCCGTAATGAAAAGCTCGGAAAAGACGACAAGATCGGCGTTCTGCGCGGCCGCCTCCGCGCGCGCCCTGCGCAGCTTGGCAGAATTGCCGGCGAGATCGCCCACCACGGGATTGAGCTGGGCGAGCGCGATCCTCAAGGTGTCGGCCGTGGCGTCTGGCATGCTTTCGACATTAGGGCGTGGTGCGCAGCCTGCGCAACGTGGCATGTAGGGTCGATCGGAGCGCGCACAATGGCCACCCAAAATGAGGACGGCGGCGACGGCCATGCCCGCCAACCCCGTCCCGAGCCCGTCGAAGGGCGGATGGAGATCGCCAGCCGCGGTTCGACAAGCTCACGACAGGGTTGGAGAGCGTCGCACGCATCCTCACCGGCGCCGTGCGCTGCCAAATCCGCAACCCTGCTCGGCACGGGCGCCATTCTGCTTTGGGCGACGCTTGCCAGCCTGACGACGCTCAAGGGGGCGATCCCGCCGTTCCAGACCACCGCCATCGTCTTTGCCATCGGCGGATCGGTGGTGCTGCTGGCCGCGGCGTTGCGGGGGCGGCTGGGGCTGGTGAAACCCACGGCTGCATCGCTGGGGCTCGGGATCGCCGGCCTGTTCGGCTATCACGCGCTCTACTTTGCGGCTCTGGCCCTTGCTCCACCAGCCGAGGCGCACCTCATCGCATCTTTGTGGGCCCTCTTCACCGTGCTGTTCTCAGGGCTCCTGCCGGGACAGCGGTTGCGACCGGTGCACATAGGCGCGGCGCTGCTCGGGCTGGGCGCGGCGACCATCCTGGTCTGGGACAAGCTCGGCACGGAGTCCGGCGGATCCGCGAGCGGAGCGGGTTTCGCGCTGGCGTTCGCCTGCGCGCTGGTATGGTCGAGCTACTCGGTGGCCTCGCGCCTGTTCGCGCAGGTGCCGAGCGAGAGTATCGCTGTCGCCTGCCTCGCCACGTCCCTGCTCGCGCTCGCGTCGAGCCTCGCCTTCGAGACGTGGCAGGCGCCCGACGCGATTTCCTGGCTCGCCTTGCTCGGCCTCGGCCTCGGCCCGGTCGGCGCGGCCTTCCTGCTGTGGGACATCGGGATGAAGACCGGCAACGTGCCTCTGCTCGGCGTGCTCTCCTACGCCTCGCCAATCCT
>DATFCC010000035.1:0-5439 GCA_035253505.1 Hyphomicrobiaceae bacterium | reverse complement strand
ACGTCACGGCGCTCGCCGCTTTGCTTCATCTGCAGCACGTGCTCGGGCCGCCAGCCCTGATCGGCGAGCACCCACGCGGCAAGCTGCTCGATGCCGTGTACGCGCACGCAGCCGGAGCTCGCCGCGCGGAAATTGCGCCCGAACAGCGTTTGCGAAGGCGTGTCGTGCATGTAGACGGAGTGCGAGTTGTTGAAGTTGATCTTGACGAAGCCCAGCGGGTTCTCAGGCCCCGGCTGCTGGCGATAGGTCAGGTTCTTTGCCGCCGGCGAGCTCCAGTTGATGCCGTTGGGATCGAGCTTCTTGCCGTCCGCGCCATAGGCATCGATGCCGAACTTGACGAGCACGCTCTGCCCGCGCCGCGCCATCTCCTGCCCCTTGGGGACGAGGTCCTTTTCGATCACGGTGGGCGGCAGGTGCCACACGGCATTGAAATTGAGCTGGTGAATGGCAGAGGTCAGCACCGGGGTCGGCCGGTCCGGCTTGCCGACCACGCCCGCGTGGCGCGAGACGACCTGATCGCCTTCCACGGCCTCGATCTGCGCCGCGGGAATGTTCACCAGCACGTAGCGCTTGGCGGCCGCGCGCGCGTGCTCGGTGAGACGCGTGAGGTTGATCTTCAACTGCTTGAGCCGGGCCTCGGCCGGCACGTTGAGCGCTGCGATGGTGTGCCTGTCGACGATGCCGGTCGGCGCCAGCCCGTTCGAGGCCTGGTAGCGCTTGACCGCCTTCTCCACGTAGTAGTCGAAGCTGGAGGCGCCGCCGGCCTCCCGCAGGTCGCCGGACATGATCAGGCGCTGGCGCAGCAGGGCCACGGCCGGATGCGACATGCCCTGCTGCAGCTTCACGTCGGGCAGCGGCTGCCACCCCCCGGCAGCCGCGACCTCCGCGTACTGCTTGATGGCCGCCTTCATGGCGGCGATGTTGGCGGGGCTCAGCGTGGGATAGCCCTTGGGGGGCGTGGCTTCCCATTCCTTGATGAAAGTCCGATCCGCGGGGTCGCCTTGCGACGCGTAGGCGGAGCCCGGAAACCGGGGCCAGCTACTGCCGTCGCTGGCGACGGCCGAGGTGGCTGCCAGCGCGGAGGCGAGTGAAAGTGCTGCGAGCAGTCCCGACCTGATCTCGGCGCTCATGCCAATCCTGTCCTGCCGCGGTGCAAATCTTGCGCACAATAGTACCGCAAGCTGGAGCATTTGCGACGGCGTGAGAAGCAAAAATGTTGTTGGTTCAGGGTGATCGAGACACGGTGGTGCGACGCGGACACGCGACGGCAGCGGCCGGCGGACAACGCTATTGAGCAGCGTCGAGCGCGAACTGCAATTCGGCGAGACGGCTGTAGAGACCGCCCCCGCGCACCAGGTCCGCGTGCCGGCCCTCCTCGATGATTCGCCCCTGGTCCAGTACGAGGATGCGGCTCGCGCGCTGCACGGTGGCGAGCCGGTGGGCGATGATGAGCGTGGTGCGGTCGTGCGCCAGGCGGCCCAGCGCCTCCTGGACGGCAAGCTCGCTTTCGGCGTCGAGCGCGCTCGTCGCTTCGTCGAGCAGAAGGATCGGCGCATCGCGCAGCAGGGCGCGAGCCAGGGCCAGCCGCTGGCGCTGGCCACCCGACAGCGTGACCCCGCGTTCTCCCAGTCTGGTCGCATATCCGTCCGGTAGCGCCCGGATGAAGCTGTCGGCCTGCGCAGCCCTTGCGGCCCGCACCACCTCGCCGTCGCTCGCTGCCGGTGCGCCGTACCGGATATTCTCCCCAACCGTATCGTCGAACAGGGCCACATCCTGCGGCACCAGCGCGATACGGGAGCGGACGGCTGCGCTGTCGGCTTCGCTGATCGGCACGCCATCGAGGGCGACAACCCCCTCCTGCGCGTCGTAGAAGCGCAGGATGAGGTTGAAAATGGTGCTCTTGCCGGCACCCGAAGGCCCCACCAGGGCGATCGTCTCGCCGCGCCCGGCGGTGAAACTGACACCGTTGAGTGAGGGTTGGCCCGGACGCGTCGGATAGGAGAAGCGCACATCCTGGAAGGCGATGGTGCCGAGCGGCGGCTCGGGCAGCGACCGGGGATGCGCCGGCTCGCGCACGGCGGGCCGCGCCGCCAGCAGCTCCATGAGCCGGTCGGCCGCGCCCGCGGCCTGCGCGATCTCTCCCCACACCTCGGACAGCTCGGCCATGGCACCGGCGGCGAACACGGCGTAGAGCACGAACTGGCTGAGGCGGCCGCCCGTGATATCGCCGGCAATCACCAGCCGCGAGCCGAACCACAAGATGCCGACCACGCTCGATACCACCAGCCCGATGGCGAGCGCGGTGAGGCCTGCGCGGGCGAGGAGCCGCGCGCGGGCGGCGATGAAGGCCACGTCCGAGGCGGCGGCAAAGCGGCGCGAAACCGCCTGCTGCTGACCGAAGGCATGCATCGTGCGCACGGCGCCGAGGTTCTCGGCCGCATAGGCCGACGCGTCCGCCAATCGGTCCTGCGCCGTCCGCGACAACCGCCGCACCGCGCGACCGTAGGCAAGCAGGGGGAAGACGATGATGGGAATGGCGGCCAGGCCGAGGGCCGCCAGGGCCGGGCTCGTCACGAACATCATGGTCAAAGCGCCGACCAGCATGATGAGGTTGCGCAGCGCCTGGCTGAGCGCCGATCCGGCCGCACCCTTGATCTGGGTGGTGTCGGCCGTCAGCCGGCTCATCACTTCGCCCGAGTGTGTCCTGTCGTAGAAGGCGGGGCCGAGGCTCGCCAGATGGCGAAAGACGTCCGCTCTAAGGTCGGCGACGACGCGTTCACCCAGCCAGTTGACCGCGTACATGCGTCCCGCGCTGGCGACCGCCAGGACGAGGCCGATGCCGATCAGGGTGACGAAGTAGCGGTCGATGAACAGGCCGTCGTGGGCGGCAAAGCCGACATCGATCATGCGACGGACGGCCAGCGGCACGGTCAGCATGGCGGCAGCCGAGACGACGAGCCCGGCCAAGGCCGCCAGCACCATGCCCCGGTAGCGCGCAAGGTAGGGCTGCAAGGCGAGGAGCGATGGGAGCTGGCGCCGGGTCGACGCCGAATTTGCGCTGTCGGTAGGGGCCTGGGGCAAGGGCAGCCTCGCGGGTACGCACGCAGAGTGCCCGCGGCAACCGGGCATGAGCAAGGCTCCCCGGCCGGAAAATGCGTGGCATGACGCCGCCGATCCCGGGGTCGCATCGCCGCAGAGGCGCTTGTGGCCGCGGCACGCTTACAGTATGAGAGGCGCGAGCAATTTCCGCCCGCCTGGGCAGAGGGGCGCGGTCCCCCACCCGGCGAAGGCCGCAGCGACCCGCAAAAGCGCGAGATACCGATGAAGAAGCTCGAGGACTTCCACCCCGACTATCACCGCATCAAGGTGGTGATGACCGATGGCAGCGAGTTCGAGACCTACTCGACCTACGGCAAGGAGGGCGACACCCTCACCCTCGACATCGACCCCAAAACGCATCCCGCCTGGACCGGTGGCGATCGCCACCTCGTTGATCGCGGCGGCCGCCTGTCGCGCTTCAAGAAGAAGTTCGAGGGCATCTTTTAGGGTCGCGGCGAATGCCGTCGGCGCCAGAGCGCGGGTTACCCGATATGCTTGGCAACCAATGCGGCGGCTGCTGCGTCGTCGCCCAGCGCGCGCTGCGATAGACCCTCGACCACACCTGCCCGGTCACGGGGCTCGCGGTTCTGGCTCATCTTCTCCTTGCCCTCCAGCCGGCTGATGGTGAGCTTCAGGCCGACGATGCCGCGCGTCAGCGCGGTGATGAAGCTTTCCGGCGCATCGGACGTCGACCACGGCTCGGCGTAGGGCGCCTCCTGCTGACGGCTGAGCTCCGACACATGCGCTAACAGCCAGGACGGGTCCTGCACGATCTCGAGCCGGCCGTAGGCATGCACAGCCGCATAGTTCCACGTCGGCACGACCTTGGCGTGCTCCGCTTTGGAGGGGTACCAGCCGGGGCGAATGTAGGCCTCCGCCCCCTGGTAGATCACCAATGCGTCGGCATCCGGCGCAAGCCCGCGCCACTGCGGGTTCGGGCGGGCGAGATGGCACTCGATGCGTCCGAGCGGGCTCTGATCGTCGACCTTCAGCACGGTCGGCAGGTGGGTGGCGACGAGACCGTCCGGCCCGTGCGTGACGAGGACGGCGAACGGATGCGCGCGCATCAGTGCATGGGCCTCGCTGGCATCCTCGACCTTGAACTGCTGGGGTGTATACATGCCCGCCTCCACCGCGGCCGCGCCGCGGGTTGTATCCCCATCCGCATCCGTTTGCCAATGCCGCGGCGACGGGTCGCGAAGACGGCATTTACCAAGCATAATCGGTGCCGGCCGAACGCTTCATCGACCGCGCCGCCTTGCGGCTAGACTGGCCGACGGTCGGCCGCGCGGCTGCCCGTGAGGCCCAAGAGGAGTGCGCAGCAGTGGGGGCAGACCGGGACCTGCACCGGACGTTGCGCCAGGGTCTCTACCAGATCCTGGAGCACGGGCGCCGGCGCGCGCCGGCGTCGCGCGCCGCCGACTGGCTGCTGGTGGTGCTGATCCTTGCCGACGTGGCCGCGACGGTCGCTCACACGGTGCCGGAGATCGCCGCCCACCACGGAACGAGCCTCCTCATGCTGGACCGGGTTTGCGTCCTGGTCTTCGCCATCGAATACATTGCGCGCATCTGGGTCGCGCCGGAGCATCCGCTGCTGAGGCAGCGCAGCCCTCTGCAGGCGCGGCTGCGTTTCGCCGGCACGCCGCTGATGGTGATCGACGCGGTAGCCCTGGTGCCGTTCTTCCTCGAGCTGCTGTTCCCCGCCGGCCATCTCATCCTGCTGACGAGGCTCGTGCGTTTCCTGAAGCTGGCGCGCTACTCGCCGGCGCTGGCGACCATCGGCCGGCTGATAGCCAGCGAGCGGCGCGGGCTGCTTGCGTGCGCCATCATCTTCATCGGCGCGCTGCTGGCCGCGGCCGCGGCCATGCACGTGGTCGAGGGCGCCGTGCAGCCGGACAAGCTCGGCGACATGCCGAAGGCGATGTGGTGGGCCGCCTCGCAATTGGCGAAGATCGGCGGCGGCGACATTGCGCCGCCCGTCACCACGCTCGGCCGCCTCATCGCCGCCCTGACGGTGATGCTCGGGATTGTCTGCTTCGCCCTGCCCGTCGCCATCATCGGTCGCGGCTTCTACGAGGAGATCCGCCGCCGCGATTTCGTCGTAACCTTCGCCATGGTCGCCAGCGTGCCGCTGTTCGCCAAGCTGGATGCGGCAGCGATCGCCGACCTGGTGGGGATGCTGCGTGCGCGCACGGTGCCGGGCGGAGCCACCATCATCCGCAAGGGAGACCGCGGCGATGCCATGTATCTGATCGCCAGCGGCCGGGTCGAGGTCGAGTTTGCGGCGGGAAAGGTGGTGCTGGAGGAAGGCGACTTCTTCGGGGAGATGGCGCTGCTGGC